>CADDZG010000246.1 GCA_902812355.1 Actinomycetota bacterium
CGCCGAGGTACGGCTCGCCGGCTTGGGCCACACCCCCGCCGAGCACGATCGTCTCGGGGTCGAACACGTTGACGATGTTCGACAGCCCGATCCCGAGGTAGCGGCCGGCCTCGGCGAGCACCGCCCGGGCCGCCCCGTCGTACTGCCGGGCGGCACGGGCGACGTCGCGCGCTGTTATCGCATCTGCCGAAGCAGCGTGGTCGAGCATAGAGCTCGCCGGGTCGCGCTCGGCCGCGTCGCGCGCCATGCGCTCGATCGCCCACCCCGAAGCCATTGCCTCGAGGCAGCCGTCGAGCCCGCACCGGCAACGCGGCCCGCCAGCCACGACGACGGTGTGGCCGAACTCGGCCGCCGCTCCAGTCGCCCCGCGCAGCAGGCGGCCGTCGACCACGAACCCGGTGCCGATCCCGGTACCGATCTTGACCATGGCGACGTTGCGCATCCCGCGGGCGGCTCCAAAGGTGACCTCGCCCCACACCGCGGCGTTGGCGTCGTTGTCGATGCTCACCGGCAGATCGACCCGTCCGGCGACCGCCTCGGCGATCGCCGGGTCGTCGTAGGTGAGGTTCGGCGCGAAGGTGACAGACCCGGTGGATGCATCGATGAACCCGGCCGCGCCGACCCCTACGGCCTCGATCCGCAGGCCCTCCGTCACAGCTCGCTGCACGAGCTCCTCGGCGAGGGCCAGTATCCCCTTGGTCCCGGCCGAGGCGTCGGTGGGATGCTCGCCGCGCAGCAGCACCTCGCCGGTATCGGAAACCACGGCCCCCTTGGTGCCGGTCCCACCGACGTCGATGCCTATCGCCAGGCGTCTGTCGGCCATCGCGTGCTCAGGATAGTTGCTGGGACGCCGTGCACCCGGCAGCGCCGCCGGGCCCGCTTCAGCCCCGGTCCTCCTCGACGCGCGCCTTGAGGCCCGCCAGGGCCCCGTCGATGATGCGTCGTTCGGCCCGTCGGCGCAGCATGCTCGGGAGCGGGAACCCCGGCTCGATGCGCAACCTGTAGGTGACCTCGGTGATGCCGTCGCGTGCGGCGAAGGCGTAGGAGCCCTGCAGGTCCTCGAGGTCGCCGTCGGTGAGCGACCACGACAACCTCTGCGGGAGCTCCGAGTGGTCGTAGGCAAGCGTGTAGCCGACGACGCGCACCCTGGCGTCGACCCTGTAGCGCACCAGCGTGGCGCGGCCGTGCTTGTCGGTCTCCAACACCTCGGCCTCTTTTACGTCGCGGTTCCACTGCGGATAGGAGGCGAAGTCGAGGACCACCGCGAGGATGTCCTCCACCGGCGCAGCGATGGCGATGCTGTCGCTCACGGTCTCTGCCATGGCTCCTCCCCGCCGTCGGTGCGATCCTCCCGATGATGTACCCACGGTCGCCGGGTCGCCCGGAAGTAGCCCACGTTGAGGCACAGGGTGGCGCCGACGTAGAGCGAGGACAGCAGCGGCTGGTGCACGTGGCCGAAGTAGGCGCAGCGCGGCTGGGTCGCAAGGATGTGCTCCAGCAGGGCCTCGCTGCCGGTCTCGATCCTGCCGGCCACGGTGTCGTAGCACAGCTCGGGCACGGCCGGCGGGACGTGCGAGCAGAGCACGTCCACCGCCCCGACCCCCGCGATCTTGGCCGCCAGCGCCTCCGGGCTGATCTCGCCGCTCGCCCCGAGGGGGGTCGGCAGCGCCCCGCCGACGAAGCCGAAGGTCTCGCCCTCGATGTCCACGACCTCGCCGTCGACGTGGTGCACGTGGGGGTGCTCGGCGCAGAGCTCGTCGACCACCGCGGGCGAGTCGACGTTGCCGAGGATCAGGTAGGTGGGGTCCGGCAACGCCGCGAACACCTCCTCGCACTGCGCTCGGGCGAGCGCAGAGATCTCCTCCCGCACCTCGGGCCCGCGGCCCCGGGCACGCTCGCGAATCACCCTGCGGGCCTCGTCGAAGCGGCCGCGCGCCCGCAGGGCCGACACCTGCTCGACCGCCCCGTGGCTGAAGACGTCGTAGAGGATCCCGGTCCGGGTGCGGTAGTCGAGCAGGTTGACGAGGTCACCGAGCAGCACGAGGGGGCCCCGCCCCGCCAGGGCGGCGGCGAGGTCGGCGGCCGCCCCGTGCAGATCGGATACCACGTAGACCGGCATGCCGGCATCGTAGTGGCCGTCGCCCGTCTGCCCCGCCGGTTAGCGTCGGTGCCGTGACGTTGGTGCTCGTGCACGGCGGGGTGTCGACGAGGGCCCCTGACGGGGGCCTGCCGTCGCTGCGCGCCTGCTTCGACGGGCCCCTGCCCGGCAGCGCCGTCGACGCGGTCGAGCACGCGGTGCGGGTGATGGAGGACGATCCCCTGCTCAACGCGGGCTGGGGCGCGGTGCTCACCACGGCCGGCACCGCCGAGCTCGACGCGGGCATAGCCGACGGCTCCACCGGCGCCTTCGGCGGCGTCGCCACCGTGCGGGTGCGCCATCCCGTGAGCCTCGCCCGCAGGGTGCTGGAGGACACGCCCCACGTGCTGCTGAGCGGAGATGGTGCCATGGCTCTCGCCGGCGGCATGGAGATCTTGTCCGGCACCACCGAGGCCCAACGCTCGCGCTGGGAGCGGGCACGCGCCGAGGGCGTGCTCGGCGCCGGCCACTACGGCCGGCCCGGGGCCGACACGGTCGGGGCGGTGGCGGTCGGCGACGACGGCAGCCTGGCGGCTGCGTCTTCCTCGGGCGGGGTGTTCGGCAAGCTTCCCGGGCGCGTCGGGGACGCCTGCATCTTCGGCGCCGGCGTCTACGCGTCGGGTGCGGCTGCGGTGGTGGGGACCGGGATCGGCGAGGCCTTCATAGAGACCCTCGCCGCAGCGCACGCCGGTGCGCTGATCGAGGGCGGAGCCGACCCCGCCGACGCGTGCGCCGAGGCGGTCGCCCGGGTCTACGCGCACCGCCGGGTGTCGGCGGGGCTCCTGGCCCTCGACCGACGCGGTCGTGCCGGGGCCGCCTT
>CADDZG010000247.1 GCA_902812355.1 Actinomycetota bacterium
ACGAGGTGCGTCCGCCGAGCGCCGGGCGCGCACCCGCCGCTGAAGCCGCCCGGCGCAGGCTCGCCCCGTGCCTAAGCCGGGCGGTTGAGCAGACCCTTGAGGCAGAACGCGGCGGCTTCGTCGGCCAGCTCGGGGCGGACGTCGGCGGTCTCGGGATAGGTCCCGAAGTAGGTCTCGACGAAGTGGAAGATCGCGCCGAGCACGCCGTGGGCCATCAGCTCGGGATCCCCGTGACGGATCGCACCGGCCGACATGCCTTCCTTGATGTGTGCCGCGACGTCGGACACGACTATCTCCTGGCCCCGTTCGACCAGGGGCGCGAACTCCTCGTAGCGGGACGCGGTGCGGATCAGCTCCAGGCGCCCCGGATCGGCGCGGAAGAAGCCGATCGTCGCCTTGATCCCGACCTCGATCCGCAGCACGGGGTCGCTAATGTGCTGGATCGCCGCCTGCTGGGCCCTCCGCAACGAGTACAGGGTGTCCTGTATCAGCTCGGTGAAGAGGTCCTCCTTGGAGGAGAAGTACCAGTAGAAGACGCCCTTGCCGACCCCCAGCGCGTCGCACACGTCACCCACGGTGGTGCCGTGGTAGCCGGTCTCGGCGAAGAGCCTGAGGGAGGTCTCGATGATCTGCTCCCTGCGGCGGTTGCCCCGGCGCGTGAGCTGGTCCTTGCTCCTGCCCATCGCCCCACTCTATTGCGCGCCGGCGCAAGTCGTGCGGAGGCGCGGGCCGGGGACTGCGATCGGGCCGACCCGGTTGCCGCCGGATCGTGCTCGTTGGGCTCGGCGCAGCTCCACGCGGCGGGCGACTGCCGTGGGGATGGAGGCTCCTCGACCGAGGTCGCCGGGGACGGGCGGCCGGAAACGGCCGCCTGCGTGCCACCGGCCGCCGTTTTCCGGGTCGCCCGGATCACGGCTCGGGCGGGCCCTCCCTGAGCACCCGGCGGATCCCACGCAGCGCCTGACGCGTGCGGTGCTCGTTCTCCACCAGCGCAAAGCGCACGTGGCCGTCGCCGGCGCGCCCGAAACCGATGCCCGGCGACACCGCGACCTTGCCGCGCGCGAGCAGGTGCTTGGTAAAGCCGAGCGAGCCCATCGCCCTGAACGGCTCGGGGATACGGGCCCACGCGAACATCGTCGCCGGAGGCACGGGGATGTCCCAGCCGGCCCGGGCGAGGCCGTCGCACAAGACATCGCGGCGTGCTCGGTAGATCTCGCGGATCTGTTTGGGCGCCTCGGTGCACTCGTTCAGAGCGATGATCCCGGCGATCTGGATCGGCTGGAAGACGCCATAGTCGAGGTAGGACTTGAGCTTGGCGAGAGCGCCGACGAGCTCGCGGTTGCCGACCCCGAAGGCCAGGCGCCAACCCGGCATCGAATACGACTTGGACATCGAAAAGAACTCGATGCTGCACTCCTTGGCCCCCGGCACCTGCAGCAAGGACGGCGCGTGCTCGGCATCGAAGACGAGGTCGGCGTAGGCGAGGTCGTGCACGATCACGAGGTCGCGCGACCGGGCGAGATCCACGAGCTGCTCGAAGAGCTCGAGCGTCACCACCGAGGTCGTGGGGTTGTGGGGGAACGAGCACAGGATCACGCGCGGCCGCGGCTCGCTGCGTTCGTACGCCCGCACGAGATCGGAGAAGAAGTCCGAGCCGAGCTCGAGCGGCACGCTGATCACCGTGGCTCCGGCGAGGATCATGGCGTAGGTGTGGATCGGGTAGGTGGGTTCGGGCACGAGGACGGAGTCACCGGGTTCGACCAGCACCCAGGCGAGGTGGGACAGCCCCTCCTTGGCGCCGATCGTCGCCACCGCTTCGGTGTCGGGGTCGAGGCTCACCCCCCAGTTGCGCTCGTAGAGATCGCAGATCGCCCGGCGCAGCTTGGGGATACCGCGCGACGCCGAGTAGCGGTGGTTCCGTGGGTTGGCGGCGGCCTCCTGCAGCTTGGCGACGACCGGCTCGGGGGTGGGGATGTCGGGGTTGCCCATGCCGAGGTCGACGATGTCCTCCCCGGCCCGGCGCGCCTGCATCTTGAGGTCGTTGACGATCGAGAAGACGTAGGGAGGGAAACGATCGATGCGCCTGAACTCCATGGCAGGACGCTACCGCACGCCCGGAGGTCCGGCGCGTCTCATGCGTTGGGGTCGGCCGCCGACACTTCGCCGCCGTCGAGGCGGGTGAGCCCGCCGAGCACGCAGCGGCCCCGGCGCAGGAACGCGTCGAGCATTACCGCGCCGCCGTTGCCGAGGCCGCGCACGCGTGCCGAGGCGCGGTCGTCGAGCCCGAGCGCCTCGGCCGACAGCCACCTGATCGTCCCCCCGTGGCTCACGACCACCACGGTGCCCGTCGGATGTGCCCGCACGATGTCCCCCAGCGCCTCCAGCGCTCGCCGGCGTACCTCCCCGGGCGACTCCCCGCCCGGGCGCGCCCGGTGATGACGCGCCTCCCCCCACAGCGCCGGCCACCGGCGGCGGATCTCTTCACCGGTCAGCCCCTGCCAGCAGCCCTGGTCGATCTCCCGCAGGCGTGGATCGAGCCGCACCTCGAGACCGTGCCTGGCGGCGATTGCCTCGGCGGTGACGCGCGCCCGGACGAGGTCGCTCGAGTACACCGCGTCGATCGCGACGGGCTCGAGGCGCCGGGCCGCCTCCTCCGCCTGACGCAGGCCCAGGTGGTTGAGAGGGATGTCTGCCTGGCCCTGGGCGCGGCGCTCCCGGTTCCAGTCGGTCTCGCCGTGACGCACCAGGATCACGCGCGTCACGGCCCCTCCTGCGCGAGCGCGGCGAGCAACCGTCTAACCGGGCCCTCGAGGTTGTGGCGCCGGGCGAGCTCCTGCAGGGCACCGGCGTCGGGGGGGTGCGCGGCGGTGGCCTCGACCGGCGCATCGGCCCGCGGCGGGACCACCGTGCGCATCGTGTCGAGGTAGCCG
>CADDZG010000248.1 GCA_902812355.1 Actinomycetota bacterium
CAGCGGCCACGGCGTGCCGAACAGGATCCGGTCCGTGCCCAAGCTCGCCGCGGCCCTGACGATCGCCCGCTCGACCGCGGGGGTCGGCAGCAGCATCCGTCCGGGCCCCGGCTCGGTGGCATAGGGAAGGTCGCGCGGCAGGGGCAGGCCGTCGCGCCTGCCGGCGGCGAGCACCGCGACGCGCGGCGCGAGATCGCGGGCGAGCGTGTCGAGGTAGGTCTCGATGCCTCCCCTTCCCGGCAGGAACGAGGAGGTCGCCAGCAGCGCGTCGATGCCCTGCGACATGACCGCCATCATGGCACCGGGCATGCTCTCCATCCCGGTCGATGGCCCGCGCGCGGCCGTAGACTGCGCCTCGATGGTGATCACCGCTCCCACCTCAGCGGCGGCGAGGTGATGGACGCCGCCCCGCCCGACCGGGAGCAGCCCATGGCCGTCCCGTCCCGGGGCAGCGACATGCGCTCCCTGCTGTCGGGCGTCTCCCAGAACGTCGCCGGTCTGGTCGTCGCCGGCATCACCCTGTTCGGCATCCAGGTGCTGATGACCCGGGTGCTCGGGGCCACCGGGTTCGGCGTCGTCACCGTGCTCACGCAGGCCGCCTATGTGCTGTCTTTCGCCACCCGTTACGGCATGGACATGGCGATCGTGCGCGAGGTCGCGATGCGCGTCGGCGACGGCCGCTTCGGCACCGCCCGCCGCCTTGTGGCGCGCGGCGCGCTGATAGCGGGCGCGGTCAGCGCCGCGGTGACGGTGCTGGTGATCGTCTTCCCCGGCGCGATCGCGGGCGTTCTGTCCCTGCGTGCCGGCCGTGGTGCGATCGCCGCCGCGGCCCTGTCGCTGCCGTTCCTCGCGCTCACCAACGTGTGGCTGGCGGCAACCCGCGGCCTGCGCATCATGCGTTACACGCTCTACGTCTTCTGGATCGGCCAGAACGTCACCTGGGTCGTGTTCACCGTGTTGCTGTGGCTGGTGTCGACCAGCGCGACCATGAGCATCCTTGCTTACGCTCTGTCTTGGGCGGTGTCGGCTGCTGCGGCCGCCTACTGCTGGCATCGCGAGAGCCGGGCATGGCCGCGCGACGTCCCGGAGCCGGGATGGGTCGCGCGGCTCGTGGCTTACGCCACGCCGCGTGCCCCTGCAGCTCTGTTCGCTCAGCTCTTGTTCTGGACCGACCTGTTCGTCGTCACCCGCTACGTCAGCGACGCGCAAGTAGGCGTGTACTCGGCGGCTCTGCGTGCGGGGCAGGTCGTGGTGCTGTTCCTCACTTCGGTGAACCTGATGTTCGCTCCCTACGTCGCCGACCTCTACAACCGTGGTCTGCGCGACGAGCTCGACCGCCTGTACAAGTCCCTCACTCGGTGGGTGATCGCTGCCACGTTGCCCGTGGGGCTCGTGATCCTGCTCGCGCCGGCCGAGACCCTGCACCTGTTCGGCAGCGGCTTCCGCGGTGGGACCGACGCGCTGTCGATCCTGCTCGGGGGCCAGATGGCCAACGTCGCCACCGGTAGCGCGGGACTCGTGCTGATCATGGTCGGGCGCACCGGCTACGACCTCACGGTGTACGCGGTGTCGATAGTGATGGATGCGGCGCTCACGCTGTGGCTCGGCCCCCACCTCGGGATCGAGGGCGCGGCCGTGGCCAATGCGGTGACGTTCACCGCGTCCAACCTGATGCGTCTGATCTTTGTGCATCGCTTCGTGCGAATCCAGCCCTACGACCGGGACTACCTGCGCCTGCTGCTGCCCGCCGCCGCGGCTGCGGGGGTCATGGCGGGCGTGCACGCCACGGTGGCCGGGGGGCGCTTCATCGTGACGCTGGTGGCGATGGGAGCTGCCGGGCTCGTCGTCTATGCGTTGCTGTACGCGCTGGTAGGCCTCACGGGTCCGGAAAGGGTTGCGGCGCGGCGCTTCATCAGGCGTCTGCGCGCCGCCTGAACCTACGCCACAGCAGCACCGCTCCGGCGGTGCCGCCGCAGCCGGCGAAGGGCACCGCGGGGATCGCGTAGCGGACGTGGAAGACCGTCACCAGGATCGGAGCCAGCAGCAGGGCCAGGGCGGTCGCGCTGAGCAACCCTGCGTAGCGTGCTGCCGGGCCCTTGCCGGCCACCGCTCCGAGGCCCCCGGCAACCAGCAATGCGCCGAGCAGGGGTCCGTATACGTAGACCCAACGCTGGTAGTCGGCGAGCCACGACGCAGGAGCCGCAGCGATACGGAAGCGGTTGCCGCCGGGGACCCAGCGCGGCGGGTTGCCGTGGCGCCGCGCGACGTAGCCCACCGGCTGCGCTTGGGCGATTCGGGTGACGAACAGCCACCGGCGGGCGTTCGGCTCCTCCTGCTGGGGGCCGGTGAGATCGAAGTAGCGGCCGAGATCCGACCCGACGGTGGCGGCGTAGGCGAGCGGCCGGGCGGCGATCACGTGCAGCGAGAAGTCGAGCGCGGCACGCTCGGCTTGCCGTCCCCGGCCGATGTGCACCGTGTCGTTGAGCTTGAAGAAGCCGAGCCCGGCGAAGCGCTGCGGGTGCCGCAGGCAGAGCCGGGCTTCGGGGCCGTGGAGGTGGAGTCCATGGCAGCCGGCGAACCCGGCCACCCGTCCGTAAAGGAAGAAGCCCGGGTGCGCTCGAGTCGTACCGGTGACGAGGCCGGCCATGACCAGGAGGGGGACGACCGCACCCAGCAGCAGTGCGAGCGTCCGCCACAAGCCGAGGCGGGCGACGAGCGCGTAGCCGAGAGCGACCACGATCACGGCCAGCCCCACGTAACGGGTGGACGCGGCGGCGGCCAGCAGGACCCCCGCACCCGCCGCCCGAACGACTGGGGGCCGCAGCAGGAGCAGGGCCAGTGCCGCGACGATCAGCACCTCGAACAGGGTCTCGGTGAGCACGTACTGCTCGATGTCGATCTGGTAGGGGTCGAGCAGGAG
>CADDZG010000249.1 GCA_902812355.1 Actinomycetota bacterium
GTTCAGCCGGCAATGAAGTCGATCAGGCGCTGCAGGAAGCCGGGGGGTGCCGCGAGGCGGGTGGCGTGCTCGTGCCGCCGTCGCTCGTTGCGGTGGTGGCCCGGTCGATGCGGCGGGGGCATGACCACGTACTGGATCTCTCCCGGGCGCACCAGGCCGAGCTGGGCCCGCGCCTGCTGCTCGATGTAGTCGGGGTTCCGGAGCCGATCGATCCGTCGCTGCAGTGCCCGGTTCTGGCTACGGGTGCGGTGGAGGTCGTCGGCGAGCGCGGTGATGCGCTGCTTCTGGCGCAAGAGGTCACGGGTCGGCGTGACCGCCATGGCTCCCGCCATCGCCACCAGCAGCAAGATCGCCACGAACGGGGCCGCGATCCGGGCGCGCGCCCGCAGGCGCTCGGCCGGCGAAGCGTCGTCGCCTCGCCCCCTCATGCGCGCCATCCGATCGTCCAGGTTGCGGCGGCCACCCCGTGCTCCATCCGGCTCGGCGCCCTCCCAGAGCCGGAAGACCCCCGGAGGACAGGGATGCATCTGCGCACCCTGCCACACTAGCAACATCTCCCACTATTTCAACAGCACCCACAGGGGCTGAGAACACGGAGCTCGCACCCGGGACGCGCACGGCACCGCAACCGGCGGCGATGAGGAGGTCAGGCGGACCGGGGGAAGGCGCTGCGACCGGCGTAGCGAGCCGAGTCGCCGAGCAGCTCCTCGATCCGCAGGAGCTCGTTGTACTTGACGGTGCGCTCGCCGCGCGCCGGCGCCCCGCTCTTGATCTGGCCCGCCCCCACCGCCACCGCGAGATCGGCGATCGTGGTGTCTTCGGTCTCGCCCGAACGGTGACTGATCACCGTGGTGTAACCGCTGCGGTGGGCCAGCCGCACGCATCCCAGCGTCTCGGTCAGCGTCCCTATCTGGTTGACCTTGATCAGGATCGAGTTGGCCGCACCTTCTTCGATGCCGCGCGCCAGCAGCTCGGGATTGGTGACGAAAACGTCGTCGCCGACCAGCTGGACCCGGTCCCCGAGCCGGGCGGTGAGGTGCTTCCACCCCCCCCAGTCGTCCTCACCCATGCCATCCTCGATCGACACGATCGGGTAGCGATCCACCCAGCTCTCGAACAGATCGGTGAGATCCTCGGCGGACAGGGTGCGGTCCTCCGACGCGAGCACGTAACCCGAGTCGCCCACGAGCTCCGAGGCGGCGGGATCCAGGGCGAGGGCGATGTCACGGCCGGGCTCGTAGCCGGCCGCCGCGATCGCCTCGAGCAGAAGCTCGACCGCCTCGGCATTGCTTTCGAGGTCGGGGGCGAATCCCCCTTCGTCGCCCACCCCGGTGGACAGGCCCTTGTCCTTGAGCAAGCGCTTGAGGGCCTGGTAGGTCGTCGCACCCCACTGCAGCGCCTCCGAGAAGGTCGTGGCCCCCACCGGGGCGATCATGAACTCCTGGAAGTCGAGCGCGTTGTCGGCGTGCACGCCCCCGTTGAGCACGTTCATCAGCGGCACCGGCAACAGGTGGGCGTCGGATCCGCCGAGATAGCGGAACAGCGGGAGGCTGCACTCCTGCGCGGCAGCGTGGGCGACGGCGAGAGAGACGCCGAGCACCGCGTTGGCCCCGAGGCGCGACTTGTCTTCGGTGCCGTCGAGGTCGCATAGCAACGCGTCCACGGCCCTCTGATCGAGGGCCTCGCGCCCTTCGAGCGCGTCCGCAATCACGCCGACGACGTTGGCCACGGCACGAGCCACGCCCTTGCCCCCGTAACGCTCGACGCCGTCGCGCAGCTCGACCGCCTCGCGCGCTCCCGTCGAGGCACCCGACGGCACCGCAGCGCGCCCCGCGGCGCCCGACGCGAGGACTACCTCGACCTCGACCGTGGGGTTGCCGCGCGAATCGAGGATCTCGCGCGCTCGCACCATCTCGATCTCGCTCACGACGCCCTCCTCGCAGCGCTCGCCTCGCTACGGGTCCGCGGCGGTCACGCCATCGGGCCCGGCAGCAGCATACGGGCCGGGGCCGCGCAGGACGCGTCTAGCCTCGGGGGGCGGCGTCGCGGCGGGCGACCACCCGCAGGGCGAGGATCGCGCCTTCGTAGAGGAGGTACAGCGGCACGGCCATCACGGTCATCGTGTAGGGATCCTGGCTTGGGGTCACGACCGCAGCCAGCAGGAAGATCGCCACGATCGCGTAGCGGCGATAGCGGCCCAACAGAGCCGCGTCCACGACGCCCAGGAGGCCGAGGGCGAAGAGCACCAGGGGCACCTCGAAGGTCACGCCGAAGGCGAGGGTCATGAACCCCACGAAGTTGATGTAGGAATCGGCGCGCACGAGGGGCAGGAGGTCGGGTCCCCCGATCCCGAGCAGGAAGCGCAGCCCGAACGGCAGCGTGGTGTAGGCGAACAAGGCTCCGATCACGAACAGCAAGAGCGACACCGCCACCAGTGGGGCGATGCGGCGCTGCTCGCGCTCGGTGAGGCCGGGGACGAGGAAGGCCCACGCCTCATACAGCCATATCGGCGACGAGCCGATCAGTGCGGCCATGACCGTTACCTTGAGGCGGACGGTGAAAGGTTCGACCACCCCGAGGACGTTGAGCCTGCATCCCGACGGTCCGAGGACGTCGTGAGGCAGCGAGCACAGGGGATGCAGCAGCACGTCCATCAAAGGGTTGAAGGCGAAGAAGGCGGCCGTCGACACCGCCACGAACGCTACGAGCGACACGATGATGCGCCGGCGTAGCTCCGTCAGATGCTCGGTCAGTGTCATCGGCCGACGGCGCGCCGCCCACCGCCGGCCGAGGGCCGCGCTCAGCCTGCCCGATCTGACGCTCACGCGAGCCGCTCTCGGGCCGCCGGCTCGGCGATCGGTTCGCCGTCGTGCGGGACCTGCTGCGGCGGCCCGAGAGCGGCTCGCGTGAG
>CADDZG010000250.1 GCA_902812355.1 Actinomycetota bacterium
ACCGCGCGTCGGCGGGAAGCCGGGGCGCCGGCGACGGGTCCTGGGAACCATCGCGGCCCGCCCCTGGGTGCACCGTGCTGCCTGCTCAGCGCGTGTAGGCCTCGCTCCACAGCGCGACCTGCAGCAGGACGGCCTTGCGCCATGCGTCCTGCATCCTGTCGACCTCCTCGTCGGACGCGCCCTTGGCTTGCAGGAAGGGCCGCAGGGTGGCGGTGATCGGGTACACCAGTCCGATCACGTGGCGCAGAGGGATCGTCGGGGCGGAGTCGACGCCGTCGGTCTGGTTCTTCTTGGTGTGGTGACGCAGGCCGATCTCGTGTTGGTAGTCGAGCCACGTCTGGTCGTAGTCGGCGGCGGCGGTGTCCAGGATCCAGCGCCCGAAGCGCGCCCGGACCCTCTCCAGGTAACGCTCGATCGGCCGTCCCGTATCGCGCTGCGAGAAGTAGTGAAGCAAATGGGGCTGGGAGCCCACGAAGCCATACCAGGTGTCGAGGATCGCCTCGACCTGGTCGGCGAGGATGTCGCGCGATCGCCGCAGCGCCGCGGCGTCGTCCTCGCCGAAGGTCACGGTCCGCTTGAGCTCCTCGAGCTCCTCCAGGGTCACGGGGGAGCGGGGTACCTGCCCGTAGGTGTAGCCGGGTAGCGCGCGGTCCTCGGTCATCCTGCCTCCTCGTGCTCGCGGGCCTGCCAGTCGCTGCAATCCAGCCGTAGTTGTCGATCGCCGAAGGGCGCATCCACGAACGCGCAATGGTGGGGGCGGAGGGGGTCGGGATGGACGTTGGGCCGGAAGAAGCGGCACGACGCGCACATCCGGGCCACCGGGATGCGGCCCCGGCGTTGCAGCGAGGCAATCATCGCCGTCAGGCCGCGTAGGAAGGCGCTCTGGTCCTCGGGCGTAAGCTCGTCGATCGCCTCGAGCAGGAAGTCGGGCCAGCGGGCCGTGCGCTGGGCGAGGCGGAGTCCGGCGGTGGTCGGGGCCACGACCAGGGGCCTGCCCGGGCGCTTGTCCACGAGCCCCTTGGCCGCGAGCGAGGCGATCGAGTCGCTGGCGGTCGGCAGGCTGACCGCCAGCTCGCCCGCGATGGCGGCCAACGAGGCGGGTCCCCTGGCCCGCAGCAGAGCCAGGATCTGTGACTGCGTCGGCGTGAGCCCGGTGCGTTCGCGCTCTGCCCATGCCTCGTGGCGCAGCACGAGCCCGATCTTGGCCAGACCGGTGGCCACGAGTTCGGCGGTAGCGCGCTCTCCGGCGGCGGGCGCGGTATTCATTAGGAGTCCTAAACTAGTCTGGAACGAGGGTACCGTCAAGCGGGGGGAGCCGCCGCACGGGCGGTGCCGATGTCGCGCAGGGTGATCGATTGGTCGCGGGCGGCGGTCAGGCGAGCTCTCGCCGCGTCTCGGCCGGCTCGCAGCCGTGCAGGCCCCCGGGGTGCAAGAGGTTGCGCAGGGGCACCGAGCGGCGGATCGTGGCCAGCGCGATGAGCGCGCCGACGACGCACGCGGCGGCCGAGATCCACAGGGCGTCCTGGAAGCCCTCGACGAAGCCGGCACCGCGTTCGAGCCCGGCGACCACGGGCAGCAGCGCGATCGCGATCAGCCCGGCGAGACGCGCCACCGCGTTGTTGATGCCCGACGCCACGCCGGCGTGGCCTTCCTCCACCGCTCCGAGAACCGCCGCGGTCAGCGGGGCGACCGTCACCGACAGCCCGATGCCGAGCACGCACGCGGCGGGCAGCACCGCGTCGAGGTAACCGCGTCCGGGCACGACCCTGGTCATGAGGGCCATACCGGCCCCCACTACGACCGGACCCAAGGTCATCTGCCAGCGGGGGCCGATGCGCCCTGCGATCCTTCCCGACGTCGACGACAGGACGAGCATCAGCACGGTCACCGGGAGGAAGGCGGCGCCCGCTTCGATCGGGGAGTAGCCGAGCGGGCCCTGCAGCTCCAGGGAGAGGAAGAACATCGCTCCGCCTAGCGCCGCATAGACCACGAGGGTGACGAGGTTGGCGCCGTCGAACTGCAGCGAGCGCAGGATCGCCGGGGGGACCATGGGATGGCGCACGCGCGTCTGCGACAGGGCGAACGCAACCAGGACCGCGACGGCCGCCCCGAGCAGCCCGAGGAAGAGGGTGGGTGCGAGCCGCTGCTTCTCGATCAGAGCGAACACCGCGAGCCCGAGGCCGCCCGCGAGCAGGGTGCCCCCGAGCACGTCGGGCCGGCGCGCTGCGTACGCGTCGCGCGTCTCCGGCACGTGGCGCGCGGCGACCCACACGGTCGCGGCCACGATCGGGACGTTGATGAGGAACACCAGGCGCCACGACACCGCCTCGATCAAGTAGCCGCCGACGAACGGGCCCAGCGCCGTGGTCACACCGGAGAGCCCGGACCACGCCCCTATCGCCGCACCCCGGTCGGCGGCCGCGAACGTCGCCGAGATCAGCGCCAGGCTCGCCGGTACGAGCAAGGCTCCGGCCACGCCCTGTACCGCCCGCGCGGCGATCAAGACTCCGATCGAGGGGGCCAGCCCGCACAGCAAGGACGCCGCCGAGAACGCGACGAGCCCGACGATGAACACGCGTCGCCGTCCGTAGAGATCCCCCAGCGAGCCTCCGAGCACCAGCAGGGAACCGAGGAAGAGGAGGTAGGCGTCGACCACCCACTGCAGCCCGCTCAGTCCACCCCCGAGATCGGCCCGTATCGCGGGCAGGGCGACGTTGACGACGGTGCCGTCGAGGAAGGCAACTCCCGATCCGAGCACCGCCGCGGCCACGACCCATCTCCCGGCCGCGCTGCGATAGCGCAGAGCGGGGGCGGATGCGGCGGCGTCCATGTCCGGGGCAACCGCACGCACGTGCCGTTGCTTCCCGCCGCGCCGCTCAGGCGATTCGGGGATA
>CADDZG010000251.1 GCA_902812355.1 Actinomycetota bacterium
CCGTCGAGCGGCGCGGCCTCGAGCGCTCCGGCCCCGAGCGCGGCGGCGAGGCCCTCGACGAGCCCTTTGGCCCCGAACAGATCCCAGGCCGCCTCGGGAGCGACCCAGGAGGCAGGCCTGCGCCGCCCGGCGAGAACCAGTCCGAGGCGCAGCGGCTCCGCCGGGAGCTCGCCCGGACCCGGCAGGTAGACGCGCGCCAGCTCGAACAGCGCGACCCCCGCCGCCCGGTGGGCGAAGTTGCCGGCCGCGCAGCGCAGCAGGGCCGGCAGCAGGGTCGTGCGCATGCAGCGGTCGTACTCCGAGGATGGGTTGGCGATCGCCACCATGTCGCGGGCCGGATCGTCCGGCGCGAGCCCGAGATCGTCGAGGTCACTGGGGGACGAGAACGACGGCGTCCACACCTCGTGCAGGCCGAATCCGGCGAGCGTGCGCAGCAGCCTGCGTTGCAGCTGCTGGTCGCGGTCCAGCCCCCCGCGGCCGCCCTTGGGCAGCGTCGCGGGGAGACGGTCGAGGCCCTCGAGCCGTGCGACCTCCTCGATGAGATCGATCTCGCGCCGGAGATCGGGTCGGAAGCTCGGGATCGTCGCCTCGATCGGGTCCTCCCCTGCGACGGCGATGCCTATCGACCGCAGGCGGTCGGCCTGGCGCGCCGCCGGGACCTCGATGCCGAGCACCGCGGCGGTCCGCGCCGGGCGCAGGGTCACGGTCACCGGGGGTGCCGGGCGCGGGTACCGGTCGACGGTGCCCGGCGACACCCGGCCCCCGGCGGTCTCGGCCATCAACCGCGCCGCGCGCGCCGCGGCGAAGGGCACGATCTCTATGTCCGCGCCCTTCTCGAAGCGCGACGACGCCTCGGTGCGCAGCAGGTGCCGGCGGCTGGTGAAGGCGATCGAGCGCGGCTCGAAGTAGGCGGACTCGAGGATCACCGCACGCGTGTCCGGGCCGACCTCGGAGTCCTCGCCGCCCATGACGCCGGCGATCCCGAGGGCCCGGTCGGCGTCGGCGATCACGAGATCGCCGGGATCGAGCACGCGCTCGACCCCGTCCAGAGTGCGGATCCGCTCGCCCGGCCGCGCCCGCCGCACCACGATGCCGGCGTCGGCGACGCGCGTCGCGTCGAACGCATGCAGCGGATGCCCGGTCTCCAGCAGCACGTAGTTGGTGGCATCGACCACGTTGGACACCGGCCGCATACCGGCCACGATCAGCCGTGACTGGATCGCGTAGGGTGACGGCCCGATCGCCACGTCGGCGACGTAGCGCGCCAGATAGCGGGGACACCCGCCGGGATCCTCGATGTCGACCGTCACTGGCGAGCTCACCGCGGGGTCCTCGTCGACGGTGGCGTCGGGGACGTGCAGCTCGGTGCCGAGCAGCGCCGCGACCTCGCGCGCGATGCCGATCATGCCGGTGCAGTCGGGACGGTTGAGCGTGAGCTCGAGCACCAGGATCGCGTCGTCGAGGCCCAGCACGCTCACCACGTCGTCACCCACCGGAGCATCGCGCGGCAGGACCAGGATCCCGGAGTGGTCGCGGTTGACGCCGAGCTCCATGCCCGAGCACAGCATGCCCTCGGACGCCGCGCCGCGGATGCGACGGGCACCGATCTCCATCCCAACGGGAAGACGCGCCCCGATCGTGGCGAGGGGGACGCGATCGCCGGGAGCGAAGTTGCGCGCCCCGCACACCACACGGTGGCTGCGATCCCCGTCGCTCACCTCCACGAGCACGAGGTTGTCGGCATTGGGGTGCGGGTCGACGCTTACGACCTCGGCCACGACCACCCCCTTGATGCCCTCCCCCGGACGCTCTACGGTCTCGACCTTGGTGCCCGACATCGACAGCATGTCGGCGAGCAGCTCTGGCGGCACGTCGATGTCGACGAGCTCGGACAGCCACTTGAGCGAGACCCTCACACCACGCCCCCGAAGGCCCTGAGGAAGCGCACGTCGTTGTCGTAGAAGGCGCGGATGTCGTCGACTTCGGCGCGCAGGGCGCACGCCCTCTCTATGCCGAGCCCGAAGGCGAACCCGGTGTAGCGCTCAGGGTCGTGCCCCGCCCACTCCAGCAGGAAGGGATCGACCATGCCGCAGCCCATCAGTTCGATCCAGCCCTCGTCCCCGCACAGCCTGCAGCCGGCGCCGCCGCAGCGGAAGCACTGGACGTCGACCTCGGCCGAGGGTTCGGTGAAGGGGAAGAAGTGCGGTCGCAGGCGGATCGCGAACTCGGGCCCGAAGAAGGCCGCGGTGAAGGCCTCGATCGTGCCCTTGAGGTCGGCCATGGTGACCCCTTCGTCGACCACCAGCGCCTCGATCTGCGCGAACTGGTTGAGGTGCGTCGCGTCCACGGCCTCGTTGCGGTACACGCGCCCGGGGACCACGATGTGCACCGGAGGCGCGTGAGACTCGAGCACCCGCATCTGCACCGGAGAGGTCTCGGTACGCAAGCACACCTCGTCGCCGGTGCCGGCGACGTAATAGGTGTCGCGGTACGAGCGGGCCGGATGCTCCGGCGGAGTGTTGAGCGCGTCGAAGTTGTAGCGGGTGAGCTCGACCTCGGGCCCGTCGGCGACGCGGTAGCCGAGACCGATGAAGATGTCGACGATCTCCCACACGGTGCGGGTCAAGGGATGGAGACCGCCGACGGGCACGGGTTCACCCGGCAGGGTGACGTCGGCCCGCTCCCGCCGCCACCGTTGCTCTGCCTCCGCCGCGGCGAGGTCCCGGCGGCGCTCGTCCAGCAGCTCGGTGAGCTCGCGCTGCACCTCGGTGGCGACGCGCCCGAGCTCGCGCCGGTTGCGTTCGGGCAGACGTCCAAGCTCGGCCCGGGCCCTCGCCAGCGGCGCCTTGCGCCCGAAGAC
>CADDZG010000252.1 GCA_902812355.1 Actinomycetota bacterium
GCTCGGCGGCCCCGGCCGCCGACCGGGAGGCCGCCGAGCCGGAGGAGCCCCAGGCGCCGGAGCCCGTGCGCGTGCACCGGGGCATCACGGTCCAGGACCTCGCCGAGCGCATCGGGGTGTCCGCCCCGGAGATCGTCAAGACGCTGCTCGGCCTCGGTGAGATGGTGAGCGTGACCCAGTCCCTGAGCGACGAGGCGGTCGAGCTCGTCGCCGAGGACAAGGGCGTGCCGGTCAAGATCGTCGACCCGGCCGAGGAGGCCGCCGAGGAGGAGGCGGCCCTGGCGGCCGAGGAGGACGAGGGCGCCGAGCTCGTCGACCGGCCCCCGGTGGTCACGGTGATGGGCCACGTCGACCACGGCAAGACCGCGATCCTCGACGCGATCCGCAGGACCGACGTCGCCGGCGGCGAGGCCGGCGGCATCACCCAGCACATCGGCGCCTACCAGGTGTCGGTCGACTCGCGCCGGATCACCTTCATCGACACCCCCGGGCACGAGGCGTTCACCGCCATGCGGGCGCGCGGCGCGCAGACCACCGACGTGGTCGTGCTCGTGGTCGCCGCGGACGACGGGGTCATGCCCCAGACGGTCGAGGCGATCGACCACGCCCGGGCCGCCGGGGTGCCGATCGTCGTGGCGGTCAACAAGATCGACCGTCCGGAGGCCGACCCGGTGCGGGTGCGTCAGCAGCTCACCGAGCACGGCCTGGTGCCCGAGGAGTGGGGCGGCGACACCGTGTTCGTCGACGTGTCGGCGCGCGAGCGCACCAACCTCGACCAGCTGCTCGAGATGATCCTGCTCACCGCCGACGTGCAGCTCGACCTCAAGACCAACCGCGCCGCCATGGCGCGCGGCGTGGTGATCGAGGCGCACCTCGATCGCGGGCGGGGGCCGGTGGCGACCGTGATCGTCAAGCGCGGCACCCTCTACCCGGGGGACGCGGTGCTCGCCGGGGCGGCGTGGGGCCGGGTCCGGGCGATGCTCGACGAGAACGGCAACCAGCTCGACGAGGCCGGCCCGGGCCAGCCGGTGCAGGTGCTGGGCTGGCAGTCGTTGCCCGAGGCCGGCGACGAGTTCCGTGCCCTGCAGGACGAGCGCGAGGCGCGGGCGATAGCCGCCGAGCGCCAGCAGCACCGGCGCGAGGCAGAGCTCGTGTCGCAGCGGGGCCGCTCGCTGCAGTCCCTGCTCGCCGCCACCTCCGAGGACGAGGTCCCCGAGCTCAACCTGCTGCTCAAGGCCGATACCCAGGGTTCGGTCGAGGCCCTCGAGGGCCAGCTGGCCAAGATGGACCAGTCCCTGGTGAAGATCAACATCGTGCGCAAGGGCGTGGGGGCGATCACCGAGAACGACGTCACCCTGGCTCAGGCGTCCGACGGGATCGTGATCGGCTTCAACGTCGTGCCGACCGCCCAGGCCCGGGCCCTCGCCGAGGCGTCCGGCGTCGACGTGCGCGAGTACCGCGTGATCTATCAGGCGGTCGAGGACATCGAGAAGGCGGCCAAGGGGCTGCTGGGTCCCGAGGTGCGCGAGGTGCCGATCGGCCAGGCCGAGGTGCGGGCGACCTTCCGGGTACCGCGCGTCGGCACCGTCGCCGGTTGCTACGTAACCGAGGGGGTCGTGCGGCGCAACTCCCGGGCCCGCTTGGTGCGGGACGGAACGGTGATCTACGAGAGCACGATCGCGTCGCTGAAGCGCTTCAAGGACGACCAGCGCGAGGTCGCCGCCGGCTACGAGTGCGGGATCCGCCTCGAGGGCTTCAACGACATCAAGGAGGGCGACGTGATCCAGGTTTTCGAGCTCCGGGAGCAGGAGCGCTGACCGGAGCCTGAGCGTGGCCGGGCCGGCGGTGGGGGGCCCGGCGGCCGGTGGGTGGACGATGTTCGTGGGCATGATCAGGCTCGAGCTGTTCATCCCCGCCAGCGGCTCGCTCAAGGACAAGCGACGCGTGGTGCGGGCGGTGACCGACGCGGTCCGGGCGCGCTGCAACGTGGCGATCGTCGAGCTCGATCATCAGGACCTGTGGCAGCGCGCCGTGCTCGGGGTATCGTGCGTCGCGTCCTCGATCGGGCAGTGCGAGCGGGTCCTTCAGCAGGTCGAGAAGACCGTGGCGCGCGCCGCCCTGGACGGGGCCGAGATCGTGGACCGCTCGAGCGGCTTCGTCGCCCTCGACGACCTTCTGTGAGGCGGACGATGGCCGAGAGCCAGAGGATGCGCAAGGTCGGCAAGCTCGCCCAGGAGGTGCTGGGGGAGGCGATCCAGCGCCTCAAGGACCCCCGGATCGGGTTCGTTACGGTCACGCAGGTGCGGGTGAGCCCGGACCTGCGTCACGCCCGCGTGTTCGTGTCGGTGCTCGGCGACGAGGACGAGCGCGCCGCGACCCTGGCGGGTCTGCGCAGCGCCGCGCCTCACCTGCGTGCCGAGCTCGGGCACGAGATGCGGATCCGCTTCACGCCCGAGCTCGAGTTTGAGCTCGACCACACCCCCGAGGAGGCGGAGCGGATCGAGCGCCTGTTGCGCCGGCTGCACGGCGGCTGAGCCCTTACAGCACCAGCAGCAGCACCGCCGCTCCGAGCAGGCCCGCGGCCCACAGGTAATCGAGGTTGAACCAGCTCCGGCGCAAAAAGGCCACGCCGACGCGATCGAACACGACGACCGCGACGATCGCGGTGGACAGGACCATCGCGGCCGTGTGTAGACCGGTGGCGGCGGCCGCCGGTGCCAGCGCCGACGCCGCGGCCGCCGGCAGGTCGTGATGCAAGCCGCCGGCGACGCGCATCCCGGCGAGGGCAGGCAGCAGCATGAGCCCGGCCCCGTGCGCGGTGGCCATGAGAAAGGACCACACGGCGAGATCGCGCTGGGAC
>CADDZG010000253.1 GCA_902812355.1 Actinomycetota bacterium
GACCGTCCTCGTGACCGACCGCGACCGGGTCGTCGCCGAGCTCGGGCCGCCGCGGCCGGGGCGCGCTCCCTGGCTCGCCGACGCTCTGCTCGCCGAGGCCGTCAGGCAAGGGTGGGTCACGCCGCCGCTCCACCCGCTCACCCAGCCGCCCCCGAGGAGGCCGGTCGCCCCGCTCCGGGTGCTCCTCGAAGAGCTCGGAGCGGACCGGGCCGACCGGTGATCTACCTCGACACCTCGGTCGTCCTCGCCGAGCTCCTCGGCGAGGACACCCACCCCGACCCGGCCTTCTGGTCGGGAGGGCCGTTCGTCTCGAGCCGCCTCCTCGAGTACGAGCTGTGGGTGCGGATCCACGGCCACGCTCTGGCCGGGAGCCACGGCGAGCTCGCCCGCGACTTCCTCTCGGGCCTCGCCTTGGTCGAGCTCGCCCCGCCGGTCCTCGCCCGCGCCCTGGATCCGTTCCCGGTGCCGGTCCGCACGCTCGACGCGCTCCACCTCGCGACGATCGACTTCCTTCGGCGCCAGGGGCAGCGTCCTACCCTCGCCAGCTATGACCGCCGCCTCTCCGAGGCGGCCGGTGCCCTCGGCGTCCCCGTGGTCGACCTCGGGGCCCCGTAGCGGAGCCGAACACCCCCGGACCCTCCGGAGGCGGCGTGGTCGGTGACGAACGTGTGCTCCCTCGCGAAGACGCGCCGGCGAGGTGCACCGGGCGACCCCCAGGGTCCACCAGTCCGGCGGCAAGGACCACCGGAGACCGCTCTCGAGGAACGGGCCGAAGCACCTGCGGTGGGCGCTGATCGGTACCACGATGGACCCTCTCGAGTGGCTCCGCAAGCAGCTCGAGGAGGCGGATACGGACCTGCTGGGGGAGATGGTCCGCACCTTCGTCCAAGCGCTGGCCTCGGCGGAGGCCGACGCGATCTTCGACGTCGGGAAGGTGTGCCAGCGCTGTTCGGACCCGATCGAGGAGGTCTTCGTTACGCGCCACTCGGATTGTCCCCTTCCGCTCTACTTGGGGAAAGGCGCACTGTCGAAGTAAAGGCTTCGCTGCGGCAGGCCCCACGAGCCGGCCTCTGGTCGCATGACGACCCTCGCCTGAGATGGGCCACCGGAGCGGGCCCCCACCCGACCTGTTCCCCCCGCAGGAGGCGATACAGAGATGAGCAGCGCTCCATGTACCCACCCGCGGACCGACGGCCTCGGTCACCCGCTTGACACCCGGCCCCTCTTCATAGACAGGCCCGGCCCGGTCAAGCAGGCGCTGGGGGTAGCAGATGTCTGCAGAAGCTGCACACGCTGCGGTGAGCCTTGGCGAGATGGTCGGCCGTGCGCCTCAGCGACCAGCGGATGATCGGCCACCCCGAGATCGCGGCGAGGGCGACGGCGACGATGATGTCTTGCTGGTCGTCATCGATCGTCCTCGGGCGCCCGGCCCCCTCGATGGCCAAGCGGTGGCGTCAATCTCGGCGATTGTCACCGGCGCGTCCACCGCGCCGACGTGGACCATGGCCTTGCCGTTCTTGTCGTGCAGGTGTTCCATTTCCGCCACCGGCTGGGCGCCGTAAAGCCTTGAGGACGAAGGCCAGGTACTCGTAGAGGGCACGCTCCGCGAGCGGCTTGTCCTTCGCCTCGCCGAAGGCGCCAACGCGCACACTCACGCGCTGGAACGATAGATCTCCGTTCGGATCCATTCGAGCCGATTGCCGCGTCCGATCCGCGCGGTGACGAACGTGGCAGCGCCGAGGGTGCGCTCGTCGAAGAGCTTGAGACGGCGCGGCCGGAAGCGGTAGAAGCGGTAGGCGCTGAGGTCGGTGTCCGCGAAGCTCCGGAACCGCTTCGCGTAGAGCGTGCGCGCCTGCTCGGCCTCCTCCTCGCCGTCGACCTCGCGAGCGGTTCCGAACAGTTGGATGCCTCGGTCGGGTTCGCCCCAGGTTTGGCCCGAGTCGTAGACGGCGATCGCGACGGAGCCGTTGGCGCGGAGGTTCCGTGAGTGGGTCGCGCGCGGCTCCGAGAGCCAGACGATGTCGAAGGTCGCGCTCCAAGCGAAGTAGGCGGTATTGACGTGCGCGTCACCTCGCGAGGTGACGGTCGCGATCGCGCACAGGCCCGATGCGTCCAGGAGCTCGCGCGCGGCCGCCGCGATGCGCGTGGCGGCAATCCTGCGCTTCGACCGTTCGATCGCCATCGGCTATGCCCCGACTGACCGGACCCCGTTCATCGGTCCACCCCTTCTGAGAGTTCGGGGTTGACTGATCCGTTGGCTTCTTCGATTCGCTGCCAGCTGGCAGCGAATCGGCTCGGCGACATCATGCCAAGCGCCGAGGGCAGGTGCTCTTCGTTGTAGTCGCCCTGCCACTCGGCGGCGAGGAAGCGGGCCTCGGTGAGGGTCGAGAACTCCTCGAGGTCGAGGACCTGGTCGCGAAAGCGGGCGTTCAGCGACTCGATCCAGGCGTTCTGCCAGGGCGAGCCGGGGTCGATGTAGGCGGTGGCGGTCTGACCGGCCGCGCACCACTCGCGCAGCACCCGCGCGGTTAGCTCGGGGCCGTTGGCGGATCGGATGTTCTCGGGCGCGCCGCGGTAAGCGACCAGGCGCTCGAGCACGGCGACCGTCTCGTCGGCGTCGATCGAGCGCTCGACCTCGATCGCCAGCACCTCGCGGGTGAACTCGTCGACGATGTTGACTTGACCCACACCACCAGGGGCGGCGGGCACTCCTGAGGGACGTTCGCCGACGACGGATCCCGAATCACGACGCACCGATGCCGTCCGGGGTACCGGACCGATGCCCGGTAGACAGCTCTCCAAGCGAGGAGCGGCTAAGAGGTCTTGGAAGCGAGGGGGGCACCGCAGGAGGC
>CADDZG010000254.1 GCA_902812355.1 Actinomycetota bacterium
CTCGTGCACCTCGGTGACCTTGAGCCAGTCCCGGCTCCTCCTGCCGGGTCTGTAGGGGGAGTCGAGACGCTTGGCGACGATGCCCTCGAAGCGGCGGGCCCGGGCCGCGGCCTGGACCGCGGTCCCGTCCCCCCGCACCGCCGGGGACACCGCCACCGCGCCGCCCGCCACCACGCCGTCCTCGAGCAGCTTGCGGCGTTCGGCCAGCGGCGTGCGCGTGAGGTCGGTGCCGTCGAGGTACAGGAGGTCGAAGGCGACGTAGGTCACCGGGCAGGCGCGCATCGCACGCTTGATGTCGCGCTCGGAGCTGAGCCCGATGCGGGACTGCAGGCGCTCGAAGGACGGGCGCCCGTCCTGCAGGGCGACGATCTCGCCGTCCAGGACCGCGTCGAGGGCGACGACGCGCTCGTGCACGGTGGCGAGCTCCGGGTAGGTGGCGGTGATGTCCCCACCGCGGCGCGACAACAGCAGGGTCCCTTCGGTGCACACCGCCAGCGCTCGTACCCCATCCCACTTGAACTCGAACAGCCAGTCGTCGTCGTCGAAGGCCGCCGGGGCCGGCGTCGCCAGCATCGGCTGCGGTGGAGGCGGCGGCTGCGGCGCCGGTCCGTCCCAGCGGCCCAGCGTGACGATCCAGTGGTCGCTACCGCCCTCCGAAGCCGTGCGGTTGAGATGCCACACGCCCCGCATCCGGCCCCCCTCCAGGCGCACCGTGAGCTTGCCCGGGCCACGCTCGAGGACCTCGAAGGTCCCGCGGTCGAAGATGCGGACCTCGCCGGCACCGTAGTTGCCGGCGGGGATCGTGCCCGAGAACGAGCCGTAGGACACCGGGTGGTCCTCGACGTGTATCGCCAGACGGGCCTCCCCGCGGCTGCGCGGCAGGGCGCGCGGCAGCGCCCACGACGCCAGCACCGGGCCCTCGGGCCCGAGGAACTCGAGGCGCAGGTCGTGATGCAGCCGTCGGGCGTGGTGCTGATGGATCACGTAGGTCTCGCCGGGGCGCGCGACCGCAAGGTCCAGCTGCCCGCTCACGCGGGCCGCGGGTTCGGGGGTGGACCCGAAGTCGCGCAGCGCGTCGTAGCCGCCTTCGGCCATCGTTCCAGCGTACGCGGGCCGCGCGCGCTGCGGGCGCTCGTCGCGTCGCCGGCTCGGTGCCTACCCGACCTCCGCGACGCACGCTCGGCCGGGGGTGCGTCTAAGCGCGTATAGCAGACGCGCCGACACCGCGACCGTCGCCACCCGTGCTGCGGGTCGCCGCCCGGTTGTGCCGGGACCACCTCGTCGCCGAGGTGGGCCACCTGCGGCGACGGGACCGACGTGGCCGGTCCCGATCACGCCGCCCGGGTGCTCACCGACTCACGGGGTTGCGTCGCGGTTGACACCCGAGGACAGAAGGCCGCCGGTGGCGATCTTGTTGAGCAGCTTGTCGGCTTCCTTCTCTTCGTCGAGGGTCTCCTCGAGGAGGCCCGCGGCGGCGTCCAAGCCGAGCTCCGCGGCCATCGTGCGCGCCGAGCCGTAGGCGGCGATCTCGTAGTGCTCGACGCGCTGGGCAGCGGCGATCAGCGCGGCGTCCCTGGCGTCGGGGGTGCCCGGTGCCTCGATGATCTCCTCGGCCTCGGCGATCAGGCCCTGCATCGCCTCGCACGTCTCTGTGCCGGGGCTCGACCCGATCGTCCCGTACGCCTCGCGCAGGCGCTCGACGTGGCCTCTGGTCTGCTCGAGGTGCTCCTCGAACGCCTGCCTCAGCGTGCCGTTGGACGCGGCGCGGGCCGCCTTGGGCAGCGCATCGACGAGCTGCTGCTCGGCGCTGTAGAGATCGGCCAGCTGCTCGTTCAGGACGTCGCGCAGGTTGTCGAGCTTCATCGGTTCCCCCTCCGGTCGTCGGCGTGTGACGTGGCGGGGTTGCCCCCGTCGACGCGGGGGAAACGTCTGCGGCCCTGCGATTTACTGACGGGCCGCTATCGCCCGGGCGAGCTCTTTCTTGCTCATGCGCGAGCGCCCTTCGATCCCGAGCCGCTTGGCCCGCTCGTAGAGATCTTGCTTGGTGTTGTTCTCGACGTCGACGCCGCCGAACGTCTCGCCCTTGCCCCGGCGCTTGTCCTGCGTCGAGCGCTTGGAGCGCGGGTCGGACGGGCCGGACTCGGATTTGGGTTCCCAGTGGTCCCCGACCTTCTCGAAGTCATGCTTGAGCGCGGCGTACGCGGTGCGATGCGCCCGCTCGCCCTCGCCGTAGCGTTCGGCTGCGGCGTCGTGCGCCTTGGCCCACTGGCGCTGGGCCTTGCGCGGGCTCCGCTTGAGCGTGTCCGGAAGCTCGTTCTGCTTCGGGCGGCCGCTGTTGGTTGTCTTGGGCATGTCTTTGCGCCTCCTCTGCGAGCCGCGCACGCGGCGATCCGTCGTCCGGTCGAGCTTTCCCCGCGTCGCGCGGCCGAACCCCTGGTCGGCGCGGAAGGTCGCGTGGAGGCCGAGACAGCGGGCACTTCCTCGGACGATCGCGCGCCGGGGGCCGGCGCTCCTGCAGGACCACCGCAGCCGACCGGATCGTGGTGATCGGGGCCCGGGTCGAACCCGGGCTGAGGTGCCGCGGGTTACCGGGTTGTGTCGCAGTGCCTGGATAGGGTTGGGTCATGCGTATCGGTGTCGAAGCGTGGGCCACCGAGCGCGGGCCCGAGGCGGACGTCTCCGGTCCCGATGCCGTAACCGTCGAAGAGGTGGACGCGTCGTGCGAGACGTCGTCGTGGGTCCCGGTGGATCCCGACCCCCCCGACCGGGAGGTGACGCCGGTGTTCGTCGACGGGACCCGGCGTCTGGACGCGCGCCTGTTCGTGTCGCGTGACGGCAGCGCGCCGGCC
>CADDZG010000255.1 GCA_902812355.1 Actinomycetota bacterium
CGTCGGCGACCACGAGGATCCAACACGGGCCCTTGGTCGCGGTGATAGTGAGCCGCGTGCCGGCCTCGGCCAGGGTCCCGCCACGCGCCGGGTGCGTGCGGGTCGGCGTCGGCGACGGCGTCGCCGTCGGGCTCGGCGCGGGCGTGAGCGCCCCGGCCACCGTCGGGTTCGGCTGCGGGCGGCGGCTCTGGTTCACGAGCCCGTAGGACGCGAGGGCGATGATCGCCAGCAGCGCCACCACCGCGGCCACGGTGGCGCTCGACAGCCGGTGCTTGTCCGGGCGCGGCACGGCCGGCAGCCGGGTGCCGCGCCCGGCGCGCGACCGGCTGCGGCGTTCGAGCTGCATCAGCTCGCTCGCGCTCACGCTGTGGATCCCGTGCTGCTTGTCGAACTCCTCGAGCAGGGGTTGCGGGTCGAGCCCGAGGAAGGTGGCGTAGGAGCGCAGGAACCCCCGTACGTAAGCCGGCGCGAGGAAACCGAGGTCGTCGGATTCCATGCGCATCAAGAAGGACGTGCGGATCCGTGTCTCCTGGGAGGCCCTCTCGATGCTGATGCGGCGTCGTCGCCGCGCGGCTCTCAGCTGACCCCCTATGGAGGTGCTGGGTTCGCTCAACGGCGCTCCCATCGCGGTCGGACGGAGTCAAGCTCGAGCCGCGATTATAGGAGCCGCCGCGCCACGCCCTTCTCACGGCCCCGTCAGGCCTGCGGCGGCTCGGACCCGTCGAGCTCCTCGGGCGTCATGAGAACGTCGCGCGGCTTGGAGCCCTGCGACGGACCGACGACCCCGCGCTGCTCGAGCAGGTCCATCAGCCTGCCGGCCCGGGCGAAGCCGACCTTGAGCTTGCGCTGCAGCATCGACGTCGACCCCAGCCCGCTGCGCACCACGAGCTCGAGGGCCTCCTGCAGGAGCTCGTCGTCGCCGTCGCCGCCGTCGGCGGCGCCGAGGCCAGGGCCCCCGTCGTCCACCGTGACGCCGTCGACGTAGTCGGGGCGGGCCTGGCGCTTGGCATGGCCCACGACCGCCGCGATCTCGCGCTCGGTGATCCACGCGCCCTGGATCCGGCGGGGCTTGGACGCGTTGGCGTGCAGGAAGAGCATGTCGCCCTTGCCCACGAGCTTGTCGGCGCCGCCCTGGTCGAGGATCACGCGCGAGTCCTGCTGGGACGCCACCGAGAAAGCCAGGCGGGACGGAACGTTGGCCTTGATCAGGCCGGTGACTACGTCCACCGAGGGCCGCTGGGTGGCGACCACGAGGTGGATCCCGACGGCGCGCGCCATCTGCGCGATGCGGCAGATCGCGGCCTCGACGTCGCGCGGGGCCACCATCATGAGGTCGGCGAGTTCGTCTATCACCACGAGGATGTAGGGCAGCGGTTGCGGCGCCGGGCCGTCCTGGGGGGGCGGGACCTGGCCGGCCAGCACGGCTTCGTTGTACAGCTCGAGGTTGCGCATCCCGCAGTGCGCCAGGGTCTCGTAACGCAGCTCCATCTCGCGTACCACCCACTGCAGGGCGGACGCCGCCTTCTTGGGCACCGACACCACCGGGGTGATGAGGTGCGGGATCCCCGCGAAGTGGGTCAGCTCCACGCGTTTGGGATCGATGAGGATCAGCTTGACCTGATCGGGACGGGCACGCATGAGCACGCTCGTGATCATCGAGTTGATGCACGACGACTTGCCCGAGTTCGTGGCCCCGGCGATCAGCAGGTGGGGCATCTCGGTGATGTTGGCCATGACCGGTTCGCCGGAGACGTCCTTACCGAGGGCCACCGACAGCGGGTGGCGGTCCCTCTGGGCCACCGCGGAGCGCAGGATGTCGCCGAGCGTCACGAGATCGCGGTCGCGGTTGGGTACCTCGATGCCGATCGCCGAACGGCCGGGGATCGGTGCCAAGAAGCGCAGCTCGCCCGAGGCGAGCGCGTACTTGAGCTCGTTGGCCAGGTTGAGGACGCTGCGCACCTTCACCCCGGGCCCGAGCTCGACCTCGAAGCGGGTCACGGTCGGGCCCGCGGTGTAGCCGGTGACCGCGGCGTCGACCTTGAACTGGGCGAGGGTGTCCTCGATCAGCCGCGTCGTGGACTCGACCGAACGCGCCGCCACCCGCACCTGCCCCCCGCGCGCCAGCAGCTCGACCGGCGGCAAGTGGTAGCGCGACGAGTCCCCCACCGGCATCGTCAGCTGGCGGGCGTGGCCCGCGCTCTCGAGCTCGCTCTCCGGGGTACCGTCTGCAGCCGACTCGGGGACCGGCTCGATCGGCGCGTCTGCGAGCGGGGTGTCACCGACCGGTTCGTCCTGCCCCCCGGGGTCGTCCTGCGCGGCGACCTCGGCCGCGTCGCGGCGCGGCTCGGGGGACTCGAGCAGGCCGGCCGCGAACGCGGCGACGACATCGGCCGCGGCCCGCAGCACCGACCACACACGCGCCGGCGGGGTGGCGGTGACCACCAGCAGCCCCACGCCGAACAGCGCCACAAGCAACAGCCACGTGAGCGCCGCTCCGAGCACCGCCGAGCATGGGTGCGCGAGCAACGCGCCGAGGATGCCTCCTGCCCGCTGCAGGACACGCAGCGGCACCTGCAGGCCGGGGTCGCCGGCGACGAGGTGAGCGAGACCCGCAGCCGCGCCGAGGCACAGCGCGAGTCCGGTCGCCACCCGACCCGCCTGGGGCCGCAGCCGGGACGACAGCACCATGACCCCGACCGCCGCGAGCACGCCGGGCACCAGCGCCGCCACCTCCCCCACGGCGAGGGTCGCGAGGTAACGGGCCAGCCCCCCCAAGGGCCCGGCGCCGTGACCGTAGACCCCGATGCCGGCGAGCGCCGCGGCCACGACCATCGCCAGACCCCACGCC
>CADDZG010000256.1 GCA_902812355.1 Actinomycetota bacterium
GGCCGGAGCGCACAGAGCCGCCAGGGTGAGGCCCGCGAGCAGCGTGGCGGGCCGCCGATACCGGCGATGGCGGGGCGGCGTCCCCCGTGACGGACCCGTTCCCGCCGTCGGGCTGGCCTCCCGTTGCATCCTGTACCTCCGCGTTTGAGGGCGGCAGCGCGCCGGCGAGGCCCGTCGTTGCTCGAGGCCCCCGGACCACCCGGTCCTGTTCCTGCGGGTCGTTCATACCACCCGGGCCCCTATCGCCCAGGGTTTCCGCGCCGTGCCCCCATCCGGGGGCCGGTTACGCTTGGCCGGGTATGGACACCCCCACGATTCGCAAGGCGTTCCTGGACTTCTTCACGGCCCGCGGACACGAGCACGTGCCCTCGGCCCCGCTCGTGCCCAACGACCCCACGCTGCTGTTCACCAACGCGGGGATGAATCAGTTCAAACCCTACTTCCAGGGCGAGCAGACACCGCCCTACAAGCGTGCGGTGACGATCCAGAAGTGCCTGCGCGCCGGGGGCAAGCACAACGACCTCGACGAAGTCGGGCGGACCCGGCGGCACCTGACCTTCTTCGAGATGCTCGGCAACTTCAGCTTCGGCGACTACTACAAGGAGAAGGCGTGCCCCTGGGCGTGGGAGCTGGTGACCGACGCCTTCGGGCTCGACTCCGACCGCCTGTGGGTGACGATCTTCGACACCGACGACGAGGCCTTCGAGATCTGGCGCGACGTCGTCGGAGTCCCGGCCGAGCGCATCATCCGCATGGGGGCCAAGGACAACTTCTGGTCGATGGGGGTGGCGGGCCCGTGCGGGCCGTGCTCGGAGATCTGCATCGACCTCGGTGACGCTTTCGGGGACGCCAGCGAACGCGGGCCTGCGGGCAACGAGGAGCGTTACCTCGAGATCTGGAACCTCGTGTTCATGGAGAACGAGTGCAACGCGGCAATCGAGCCCGTCGGCCCCCTGCCCAAGCGCAACATCGACACCGGAGCCGGGCTCGAGCGCATCGCCATGGTCTTGCAAGGCAAGGACCACATCTTCGACACCGACCTCCTCGGTGGGCTCGTGCGCCGGGCCGGGGAGCTCACCGGCACTCGCTACGGAGACTCCGAGACGTCCGACATCGCCTTGCGGATCCTCGCCGATCATGCCCGGGCGATCGCCTTCGCGGTGGCCGACGGAGTGCTGCCGAGCAACCAGGAGCGGGGCTACGTACTGCGGGCGATAATGCGCCGCGCCGTGCGCCATGCCCGCGGCCTGGGACACCGCGACCCCGTGCTGAAAGGCCTCGTGGACGCGGTGGTCGAAGCGATGGGTCCCGCCTATCCCGAGCTCGAGCAGCGTCGCGACCTCATCGTCGAGGTCGCCGGACGGGAGGAGGCGCGCTTCGACGAGACGTTGCGCCAGGGGCTCACGCTGCTCACCGCCGAGGTCGAAAGGGCCCGGCGGGGCAGCCGCACGATCCCCGGCGAGGTCGCCTTCAAGCTCCACGACACCTTCGGGTTCCCCATCGACCTCACCGCCGAGATCGCCTCCGAGTCGGGGTTGACCGTGGACCGGGACGGCTTCGAGGCCTTGATGCACGACCAGCGCGAGCGTGCCCGGGCCGCCCGGACCGGCGCCGACGCCGGCGAGGTCTCGGCTGCGCTCGCGGAGGCGGCGGCACGCAGCGGGCCTACCGAGTTCGTGGGCTACGAGGGCCTGGTCGCTCGAGGCCGCGTGGTGGCGCTGACCGATGGGGGTCGCTCGCTGCCGGCCGCCTCGGAGGGCGATGAGGTCGAGCTCGTGCTCGACCGCACCCCCTTCTATCCCGAAGGCGGGGGCCAGGTTGGCGACCGCGGCGTGATCGTGGCGCCCTCCGGCCGTGCGGAGGTGCTCGACACGCGGCGCGTCGCCGACGGGCTGATCGCCCACCGGGTGCGCATCACCGACGGAGAGGTGGCGCTCGACGACGAGGTCGAGGCGGCGGTCGACGCCGATTTCCGCGCCGGTTGCGAGCGCGCCCACACGGCCACGCACATACTTCATTGGGTGTTGCGGGACCGCATCGGCGAGCACGCCACCCAGGCCGGTTCGCTGGTCGAGCCGGGCCGCCTGCGCTTCGACTTCAATCACTTCGAGCCGGTCGGGGACGAGCGCCTGGCGGAGATCTCCGACGAGCTGCGCACGCGGGTGCTGATGGACGACCTCGTGCGTGCCTACGAGACCTCCTACGACTACGCCCGGCAGATCGGCGCGATGGCGATTTTCGGAGAGAAGTATGGCGACTTCGTGCGCGTGGTCGAGGTCGGGGACTACTCCAAGGAGCTGTGCGGGGGGACCCACGTGCCTCATACCGGGAGCATCGGGGTCATCGTGGTGACCTCGGAGGGCTCGGTCGGAGCCAACCTGCGCCGGGTCGAGGCGCTCGTGGGGCGCGACGGACTCGACTTCCTACAGCGCCGCATGCGCGTGCTGGAGCGCGCCGCCGAGCTGCTGCGGGCATCCCCCGAGGAGGTCGACGAACGGCTCGAGCGCCTGCTCCAGACGCACCGGGAGATGGAACGGCGCCTGCACGAGAGCGAACGTGCCGCCGCAGAGCAGGACGCGGCCCGGCTCGCGGCCGAGGCGGTCGACGTCGACGGGGCGCGTCTCGTGGTCGCCCGGCGCGACGGCGAGGTCGAGGCCCTGCGCAACCTCGCCCAGCGGCTCAAGGGGCGTCTCGGCAGCGCGGTGGTGGTGCTGGGCACCGCCGGCGAGGGGCGGGCCAACCTCGTCGGGGCGGTGACCAAGGACCTCGTGGAGCGCGGCATCGCGGCGCGCGACGTCCTCACCCCCGGGGCCCGGCTGCTGGGCGGAGGCGCCGGGGGAC
>CADDZG010000257.1 GCA_902812355.1 Actinomycetota bacterium
GCGCCGGAGGGGGAACCGGGGCGCCCGCGGGAGCCCCCGGGACCATCGCAGGATCGGCGGGAGCGGCCGCCGAGGTCGCCGCGCTCAGAGGGCCCGGGTGCTGCGGCGCCGCGGTGTGCTGGGCGCGGTAGACGTCGCCCTCGCTCACCACACCGCGTTCCACCAGCAACCTGAAGGCGGGCACGCCCGAGGTACGCTCCTCGTGCATGGCCGCGGCCCACTGCTGGCGCGTGAGCGCGCCCGTCGCGACGAGGTTCTCTCCTACCGCTTGCGATCGATCCACTGCCACCACTCCTCGGCTCACTTATCGGCCGCAGCCGCAACCGGTTGAGGGGTGATCACACGACCACCCGCAGGATCTCCTCGATCGAGGTCAGGCCCCTGGCGACCTTTATCAGGCCGTCCTGGCGCAGGGGCCTCATGCCCTCGGCCACCGCGACGCGCGCGATGTCCTCGGACGAGGCCTTGGCCGCGACCAGGCGCTCGATCTCTTCTGTGATCGTCATGACCTCGTGCAGGGCGATGCGGCCGCGGTAGCCGGTCTTGCTGCAGGCGGTGCAGCCGCCGGGCTTGAACAGCGTCGGACGGCCGTCGACCGCGTCGAGCGGGAAGCCGACATCGCGCAGCTCGGCGAGGCTCGGCTGGTAAGGCTGCTTGCATTTGTCGCACAGGCGGCGGGCGAGGCGCTGGGCCACGACGCAGTCGAGCGCGGAGGCGACGAGGAAGGGCTCGATTCCCATCTCCACCAAGCGGGTGAGCGACGACGGCGCGTCGTTGGTGTGCAAGGTCGACAGCACGAGGTGACCGGTGAGGGCGGATTCCACCGCGATCTGGGCCGTGTCGCGGTCGCGGATCTCGCCGACCAGCACGATATCGGGGTCCGAGCGCAGGATCGAGCGCAGGGCCGACGCGAAGGTCAACCCGGCCTTGGGGTTGATCTGCACCTGATTGACGCCCGGCAGGCGGTACTCGACCGGGTCCTCGACCGTGATGATGTTGACGTCGGGCTTGTTCTTGATGTTGAGCGTGGCGTACAGGGTCGTGGACTTGCCCGAGCCGGTCGGTCCGGTGGCAAGGATCATCCCGTAGGGCTTGCTGTAGGAGGCCTCGTAGCGGGCGAAGTTGGCGCTCTCGAAGCCGAGATCCTGCAGGTGCAACAGCACGCTCGACTTGTCCAGCAGCCGCAGCACGATCTTCTCGCCGTGCACGGTCGGCAGCGTGGCGACGCGGATGTCGATCTGCCGTCCCTGCACGGTGAGGCCGATCCGGCCGTCCTGGGGGATACGGCGCTCGGCGATGTTGATGTCGGCCATGATCTTGAGGCGCGACGTGATGCCGGCCTGCACCGACTTGGGCGGGGCCATGACCTCGTGCAACACGCCGTCGATCCGGTACCGGACCCGCAGGTTGCGTTCGTTGGGCTCGATGTGGATGTCGGACGCGCGGTCGTTGACCGCCTGTGTGATCAGCAGGTTGACGAGCCTGATGATCGGCGCGTCCTCCGCCCCCGCCTCACGTCCCACGACGTCCTCGAGCGCTTTGGTCTCGCTCTCCTGGGACGCCGCCACCTCTTCGGCGAGCGACTCGGCCATCGAGTCCAGCCGGTAGTGGCGGTTGAGCGCGGCCGTGATATCCGCGGGGGTGGCTACGTAGACGTGCAGGTCACGTCCGGTGAGCGCCCGGATGTCATCGCGGGCGACGACGTTGCCGGGGTCGACCATCGCCACCGCCAGCCGGCCGTCCTCTTCGATCCGGATCGGCACGCAGCGATGGCGGCGGGCCGCCGATTCGGGCAGGATCGCCACCGCCGAGGTATCAAGCGGTGTGTCTCCGAGCTCGACGAAGCCAAGCCCGAGCTGCTCGGCGAGCAAGCGAACCATGGCCGCCTCGGCGACCAGCCCGAGCTCGAGCAGCGCCCGGGTGACCGGCTGATCCGAAGCCTGCGCCGCCGCGCGGGCGCGCGCCAGGCCATCCTCGTCGATCAGGCCCCTATCCAGCAGCAGCTGCTCTATCTGGGAGGGCGCGTCTTGCGGCACGGCCTCGGCGACGTCGGGAGCACCGCTCACCGCGCCGCCTCCTCGAGGCGCCGCAGCACGCCGAACAGGATCGTGAGCAAGAGCTCCTTGACGTCGTCGCGCGAGCGCGCGTCGCAGGCCAGCACGGGGACGCCTTCCGGCAGCTCGAGGACCCGGCGCACGTGTTCCACGCAGGAAGCGGGGTTTTCGGCGACGTCGGTGTGGGTCACCGCCACCACGCAAGGGACGTCCGCGTAGCGCGAGAAGCTGTCGAGGATGTGGGCGGCCTCGTCCACGCTGCGCTCGTCGGCGGCGTTGACCATGAGGATGAAGCCGATCATCCCCTCCGACAGCACCTCCCACATGACCTCGAAACGGCGCTGTCCGGGCGTGCCGAAGAGGTACAGGGACAGGTCCTCGGCGAAGGTGATGCGTCCGAAGTCCATCGCCACCGTGGTGGTGGCCTTGACCGCCGCGCTGCCGTCGGTGATCCGGCGCTCGGTGCCGACCACTGCGACCTCGCTGATCGTCTCTATCAACGTGGTCTTGCCGGCGGAGAAGGGGCCGGTGACGACGATCTTGAGGGGCCGGGCGGTGCGGCGGCTTCCGTGGTACCGGCGATGGACGATGCCTGCACGTGCCATCGTCTACAGCCCCTTGACGCCGTCGATCAGCCGCGCGATCAGCCCGCGCGTGACCTGCTCGTCGTTCTCCACCCGGCGCTTGACCGCCGGCGGACGGGGCGGGGCGGCCAAGCGGGCCTCGACCTGGTCGAAGAGCCCGGCGAGCTCGCGCGCCGCCAGGGCCCGGTCCACGGCCGCGCCC
>CADDZG010000258.1 GCA_902812355.1 Actinomycetota bacterium
GGGCTCGCTGGGAGGTGGGGGGTTGAGCGCGCTGCAGGGGGCCCCAGCGGGGTCGCCGCAGCGGCCCGACGGCCGGGCCCCCGACGAGTTGCGCCCGGTCAATTTGCGGCGCGGCTTCATGCCCTACGCGGAGGGGTCGTGCTTGATCGAGATGGGCGATACGCACGTGATCTGCACCGCCACGGTCGAGCCCGGTGTGCCCCGCTGGATGCAGGGGCAGAGCCGCGGGTGGGTCACGGCCGAGTATGCGATGCTGCCGCGTTCCTCTCCGGAGCGCATCGGGCGCGAGGTTGTACGCGGCAGGCCGTCGGGGCGTACGCAGGAGATACAGCGGCTGATCGGCCGTTCCCTGCGGGCGGTCACCGACATGGAGGCTCTCGGCGAACGCACGATCCTGATCGACTGCGACGTGGTGCGTGCCGACGGAGGAACCCGCACGGCATCGATCACCGGTGCATACATCGCGCTGGCCGATGCCTGCAGCGGGCTCGTGGCCTCCGGCGACATCGACTCGTGGCCGCTGGTCGACGAGGTGGCGGCGGTGTCGATGGGCGTGGTCGCCGGGGTACCGTGCCTCGACCTCAACTACGCGGAGGACTCCACCGCCCAGGTCGACATGAACATCGTGATGACGGGGGCCGGCCGGATCGTCGAGATCCAGGGCACGGCCGAGCACGGTGCCTTCACCAGGGCCGAGATGGATGCCCTGATCGACCTCGGAGCGGCCGGCGTGGCCCGCCTGGTCGAGCTGCAGCGCGAGGTGCTCGGACGGTGAGAGCATCTCCGGGGCGCGGCCCGGACGGGCTGCGCGCGGTATTCGCGTCGCGCAATCCCCACAAGCTCGAGCAGGTCCGTCTGTTGCTGCCGGGGGTCGAGCTGGTGCCGATCGACGACGTCGCTCCGGGAACACCGCTGCCCGAGGAGCACGACAGCTTCGAGGCCAACGCCCTGTCCAAGGCACGCGCCGCGTGCGCGGCCACCGGCATGACCGCGATCGCCGACGATTCCGGTCTGGAGGTGGCCGCGCTCGGCGGTGCGCCCGGAGTGGTCTCGGCCCTGTACGCGGGGGAGGGGGCGAGCGACGCGCAGAACAACGCGCGCCTCGTGTCCGAGCTGCGGGCACTCGAGGGGGAACCCGATCTCTCGTGCACCTACCGCTGCGTCGCGGTGCTGGTGACCCCCGACGGCCGCGAGCTCGTGGCCCACGGCCGTCTCGACGGCCACGTCGTGCTCGAGGGGCGGGGCACGCAGGGCTTCGGCTACGACCCGCACGTGGTGCCGGTGGGGGAGACGCGCACGATGGGCGAGATACCGCTGGAGGAGAAGATCCGCTTCAACCACAGGGCGCGCGCCTTCGGCGAGCTCGCCCGGCTGATCCGGACCCGCTTGTGAGCGAGGACCTCACCCGGGCGATCGCGTCGATGAGGGGGCGGGACATCGGCCTCGAGCTGGACGAGACGAGCGCTGCCTCCGACCCGATCGAACAGTTCGGGCGCTGGATGCAGGACGCCCTCGATGCCGGGGGCGAGCTGCCCACGGCGATGGCGTTGGCCACGGTGTCGGCCGCCGGAGCGCCGTCGCTGCGCCACGTTCTGCTCAAGGGCTTCGATGCCTCGGGCTTCGTGTTCTTCACCAACTACCGCAGCCGCAAGGGCCGCGATCTCGAGGCCAACCCCAACGCCGCGGCGTGTCTGTTCTGGGAGCCGCTGCATCGCCAGGTGTGCATCGAAGGGCCGGTGGAGAAGCTGTCCGACGCCGACTCCGACGCCTACTGGACGACGAGACCGAAGGCGAGCCGGGTCGCCGCGTGGGCGTCGCATCAGAGCGAGACGATCCCGTCGCGCGCCGCGCTCGAGGCCGCCTTCGCCGAGTACGAAGCTCGCTTCGCCGGCCGCGACGTCCCCCGGCCCCCCTTCTGGGGCGGCTTCCGTCTCGTGCCGTCGTCGATCGAGTTCTGGCAGGGCCGTCCCAACCGCCTGCACGACCGCCTGCGCTACCGCCGCACGGGTCAGACCTGGACCCGCGAGCGACTCGCTCCGTGAGGATCGTCAGCTCTGAGGCTCGCCCTCTGGACCCCAGCCGTGGCGCGCGGCGAGCGCGAGGACGTCGTCGTGGATCGTCCCGCAGCTCGACAGACACGAGCCTCCGGCCCCTGCGTAACCGCCGTCGAGCCGCGTGATGCGTCCGCCGGCTTCGGTGACGATGACGTCGAGCGCGGCGACGTCCCAGATGTTGAGCTGTGGCTCGATCATGACGTGTGCGGCCCCGCGCGCGACGAGGAGGTGCCCCCAGCAGTCGCCGATCCCGCGGCTGCGGGCGGCGCTTGCGGTCAGCTCGACGATGAAGCCGTCGAGCCCGAGCTCGGTCCAGCTCTCGAGCGCGGTGAACACCACGGTCGCCTCCGCGATCGTCGGCACGGCGCGCACCGAGATCGGGGAGCCGTTGCACGTCGCGCCGAGCCCCGCGGCGGCCGCATAGGTCTCGCGCAGCTCGGGACAGTGGGCGATGCCGATCAGGTTGCGTCCGCCGTACCGCAGCGCGACGAGCGTGCCCCACAGAGGGATCCCGTCCATGAAGTTGTGGGTTCCGTCGATCGGGTCGACGATCCACAGGTGCGCATCGCGAGGTGCGCCGCGGCCCAGTCCGCCCTCTTCCCCGAGGATCGCGTCGTCCGGACGGGCCTCCGCTATCACCGCGCGCGCCGCGGCCTCGGCGGCATGATCTGCGGCCGTCACCCACGACCCATCGGGCTTGCGGCGGGCTCCGGGGGCCCCGGCGCGCTCCAGGGCCGCGTCG
>CADDZG010000259.1 GCA_902812355.1 Actinomycetota bacterium
GGGGCGATCGCGTCGACCAGCCGCCTGAGCTCCTCCAGGGACGAGAAGCCGATCACGATGCGGCCCGTGCGGGCACCCATGTCGACCCGCACGCGCGCTTGTAGCCGCTCCCCGAGCACACGGCGGTCCTCGGCGACCTCCGGAGGAGCAGCGCTCTGCCCCCCGCCACCACCCCCGGCCCCCGGCGCGAGCCGCTGGTAGCGGCGCACGAGGTCCTCGGTCTCCCGTACCGACAGCCCCTCTTCGGCTGCCCGCCGCGCCAAGCGTTCGAGGAAGGGGTTGCCCTGCAGAGCCAGCAGCGCCTTGCCGTGGCCGGCACTGAGACGTCCCTCGACCAGCAAGCGCTGCACCGACACCGGTAGCTCGAGCAGCCGCAACGAGTTGGTCACGCTGGCCCGGGCGCGCCCGAGGCGCTGCGCGAGGGCATCGTGGGTCAGCCCGTAGCGGTCGATCAGCTCCTGGTAGGCGGCCGCCTCCTCCATGGGATCGAGGTCCCGGCGGTGCAGGTTCTCGACCAGGGCTCGCTCCAGGGCTCCACGCTCGTCGGTGTCCACCACCAGCGCCGGCACCCGCTCCAGCCCCGCACGGCGGGCGGCCCGTAGCCTGCGCTCGCCTGCCACGAGCAGGTAACCCCCGCCGGGCTCCGGTCGCACGAGCAACGGCTGCAGGACCCCGAGGGCCGCGATCGACGCGGCAAGCTCGTCCAGCGCGTCGTCGTCGAAGCTCCGGCGCGGCTGATCCGGGTTGGGCCGGATCGCGTCCACCGGCAGGTGCAGCAGCCCGGAGCGGTCCTCGGCCGCAGCTCCCGGGATCAGCGCGTCGAGCCCGCGCCCGAGCCCCGAGCGGCGCTCGCTCACCCGCGCACCTCCCGCGCGCCCCATGGCTCCTTGGGCGGCCATGCCTGTACCAGCCCGGCGGGCTCGGGGGCGATGGTGCCGTAGCCGCGCCCGCCCGGGCCCCGGGAGGGGGTCTCGGCAGCCGGTTCGTCGACCCCGTAGCGGCGCTCGAACTCGGCGGCCAGCAGCCGGTAGGAGATGGCTCCACGGGACGACGGATCGAGGCTCAGCACCGGTTCCCCGAACGACGGGGCCTCCGACAGCCTCACGCTGCGGGGAACGACGGTGCGGAACACCAGCGATCCGAAGTGGGATCGCACCTCAGCTCCGACCTGGCCCGCGAGCTTCGTGCGGGCGTCGTACATCGTCAGCAGGAACCCCGCGATCCGCAGCGCCGGGTTGAGGCTCCGGCGGATGCGCTCCGCGGTCGCCAGCAGCGCACCGAGCCCTTCGAGCGCGTAGTACTCGCACTGCACGGGGACCACGAGGTCGGCCGCGGCGACGAGCGCGTTCACCGTCAGCAGCCCGAGTGAGGGAGGGCAATCGATCAGCACCCAGCGATAGCCGGCGACGTCGCGACCAAGGACCCGGGCGAGGCGGAACTCACGTGCCTCGGCGCTGCCGAGCTCGACCTCCGCGCCGGCAAGATCGCCGCTCGATGGAACGACGTCGAGCCCGGGGATCGCCGTGCCGCGCACGGCTGCACGCAGCGGGGCGCTGCCGGCGAGCACGTCGTAGAGCGACGGGCGAGCGCCGCGTTCGAGCCCTAGTCCGGTGGTGGCGTTGGCCTGCGGGTCGGCGTCCACCACCAGCACCCGGTGCCCCCGTTGGGCCAGCGCCGCCCCGAGGTTCACCGCCGTGGTCGTCTTGCCGACGCCGCCCTTTTGGTTCGCCAGGGACACGACCCGGCAGGCCCCGGACTGCAAAGGCCTGATTTCCAGCAACTGGGAGTAGAAGGAATGGCTATCCACCGGTCACCCGCATGATAGCGAGGCCCGGCCGCCACAGCTCGGTTCCCGGCGGCGCTTGCGATCGCCGCCCGACGAACAGCGCGGCGAACCCGCCCGGCTCGACCAGCGGCCGCAGCAGCCGGAGCGCCGTTTCCGGTGGAGCCAGTGCCCGAGCCACCGCCAGCGCGTGCCCGCGCGCAAAGCGCGCATCGCCGGCGAGGTCCTCGGCGCGGGCGGTCACCACCTCTGCCTCGAGCCCGAGCGACCGCACCACCTCCTCGAGGAACGCGGCCTTGATCCTCCGAGGCTCGACCAGCCGCCAGCGCCGACGGGGGCCGGCGGCCGCCAACACGACCCCCGGGAAGCCGGCGCCTGAGCCGACGTCGACGCACGCTCCGGGAGGGAGCGTCTCGAGAAACGGCACGAGGCGCAGGCTGTCGGCGACGTGACGCTCCCACACCCGGTCGAGGTCTGCGGGTGAGATGAGGTCCAACCGGCCGGCGCGGCGCCGGACGAGGTCGACGTAGGCCGCCAGCCTCTCTCTAGCCTCCGTGCCGAGCGCTGCGATCTCCGCACCGGTACGGTCCACCACGCCATCGTTCCATCTCGTCGCCGGTCGCTCCTGCAGCGATCGCCTGGGGGCCGCATCCGCCTCAGGCCGCCCCTCAGTGGGGCAAGCGCCGAGCCTAGGCCCCGTGGAACGACGGGGCTAGCCGTCGTTCGTCCCGCCACCGCTGCGGTGCCTCTGCCGCCCCGCCGTCGCGCTTCCGATCCGCAACCGCTGTCGGGCTGAGGCATGGGGGGAGCCGGCGGAAGTCTGAGCCGGCCCGGTTCCACGCGGAACGTCGGGGCCGGGGCCCAGCTCAGGGTCCGAAGACCGTACCGGGGGACGCAGCAGAAGACGCCTTCTACCCGAAACCCGCCGGGTTCCACGCGGAACGTCGGGGCCGGCGTCGAGCTACGGGACATCGCCGCAGCCGTCGGCCCGGAACGCCG
>CADDZG010000260.1 GCA_902812355.1 Actinomycetota bacterium
GCTCAGGGGCGGGGGGCTGCACAGGGTGCGCTCGAGGTGGTGGTGCTTGCCCGCGAAGGGCGCGTCCGCCCCGCTCCACATCTGCAGGCAGATCCGAAGGGCCTCTTCGAGGTGCTCGAATCGCTCTGCGCTGGGTGGGAACGGGAGGCCGAGCCCTCTTGCCTCTTCTTCGTTCCATGCCGCGCCGATGCCGAGCATCGCCCGCCCTCCCGAGAGGACGTCGAGCGTGGTCACGATCTTCGCCAGCAGGCCCGGGGGGCGGTAGACGACCCCGGTCACCAGCGTGAGCAAGCGCACGCGCTCGGTGTGAGCGGCGAGGAAACCAAGGGTCGTGTAGGCCTCGAGCATGTCGTGCTCCACCGGACCCACCGCCCGGATCTGCCACACGTGGTCCATGACGCTGATGCGGTCGAAACCCGCGTGCTCGGCGGTCGAGGCGATCGCGGCGAGGTCGTCACCGAGCCGAGCCGGTCCTCCGGGAAAGGTGAGATCGGCGATGTGCAGTCCGAGTCGCATGGAGCCTCCCGCGGTCGTGAGCGTGCCGTCGAGCGCAACCTAGTGCGTGCGACCGGGGGGCCCGGCCACGGACATCCGCCGGACCGGTGGGGACGTCATGGTCCGGCTATCCATACGCATCTGCCGGTCCGGGGGCCGAGCAGGTCGTGTATGCGCCAGGCCGATGGCTGCTATCCTCTGGCATCTGCGAGGCTGGGTGTGGCGCGTGCGGGAGGATGCATGGCGAGCTTCAGGATCGGGCAGGCAGCGGAGCTGCTCGGCGTCAGCCCCGACACCGTGCGCCGCCTGGTCGACTCCGGGAGGCTGCCGAGCTCGCGCGACGATGCAGGGCGGCGCGTCATCGAGGGATCCGACCTCGCGGCCTTCCTCGCCGCTTCGGCCCATGCCCCGGAGCCGGAGGCCATCGTCGCTCAGTCGGCCCGCAATCGCTTCGTCGGTCTCGTGACCCGCGTGGTGAGCAACGACGTCACCGCTCAGGTCGAGATCCAGGCCGGTCCCCACCGCCTGGTGTCGTTGATGACCGCGGAGGCGGCGCGCGAGCTCGGGCTCGCCCCGGGGGAGCCGGCGGTGGCCGTGGTCAAGGCGACCAACGTGATCGTCGAGGTGCCCGGTGGTGCGTGATCGCGGCTTCCTGCGGGCCGTGGCCGCGCTGGGGGCTGCGGCGCTGATGCTGGCCGCGTGCGGAACCCAGGCGGCGGGCAAGGGCATGGGCTCCGAGCACCGGGCCGGAGCGGCCGCCCAGGTGCTGTATGCGGGCTCGCTGGTGGACGTGATGGAGAACGTCATCGGCCCCCGCTTCAGCGCCGCCTCCGGTTACGGCTACCAGGGGGTTGCCGGAGGTTCGAGCGACCTCGCCTATCAGATCCAGGCAGGGATCCGGCGCGGCGACGTGTTCATCAGCGCGTCGCCCAAGGTCAACGCCACCCTCGACCCGGCGTGGGAGAGGTGGTACGTGCGCTTCGGGAAGTCGCCGCTGGTGCTCGGGTACAACCCGCATAGCTCCTTTGCCTCCGCCCTGCGTCACCGGCCGTGGTACGAGGTCATCCCGTCGCCGCGGCTGCGTCTCGGCCGCACCGATCCGCAGCTCGATCCGAAGGGGGCCCTCACGGTGCAAGCCCTGCACCGGGCCGAGCACGCGCTGCACCGGCCCGGTTTCGCTCACCGGGTGCTGAGCTCCGCACGCGACCAGGTCTTCCCCGAGACCGAGCTCGTCGGCCGCCTGCAGGCCGGGCAGCTCGACGCCGCCTTCCTGTACACGACCGAGGCCGAGGCCGCGCACATCCCGACCGTGCCCCTCGACCCCGTGCACCTGGGGGCTACCTACACCGTGACCCTGCTGCGCCACGCCCCCGACCGTGCCGCGGGGGTGGCCTTCATCGCCTACTTGCTTGGGCGCCAGGGCCGCTCCGAGCTCGCCGGTCACGGCGTGCGCCCGATCCACCCGCGGGTGCACGGTGACGGCGGGGCTCTACCGGCACGGCTGCGGGATCTGCTCGCCGCCCGATGACGCCCGGGCCGGGGCGCGACCGCACCTTCGGCGCGCTCGGGGCGCTGCTGGCGCTCTACCTCGTGGTACCGGTGGCGGTCTTCCTCGTCCATCTCGGCCAGAACGGCGTAGCGGGCCTGCATCGTCACGGCTTCCTCGCGGCCCTCGGGGTATCGCTGGTGAGCGCGTCGATCTCTACGGGGATCATCGCCGCCGGAGGGGTACCCCTGGCCTACCTGCTGGCCCGGAGGAAGGGGCGCGCGGCGGCGCTCGCCTCGGTGCTGGTGCAGCTGCCGCTGGCGCTGCCCCCGTTGATCGCCGGGATCCTGCTCGTGTCGGTGATCGGTCCCTACTCGGCCGTGGGCCGGTTGTTCGGGGGCCGGTTGACGGATTCGCTCGCCGGCATCGTGCTCGCCCAGACGTTCGTGGCAGCCCCCTTCCTGGTGATCGCGGCGCGCTCCGCGTTCGGCGCGGTGAGCAGCGTCCACGAGGAGGTCGCCGCGACCCTCGGGCTCGGGGCGTGGGCGCGTTTCGCCCGCATCGCGCTCCCGCTGGCGGCACCGGGGATCGCCGCCGGCTTGTTGCTGTCGTGGCTGCGCGCGTTCGGTGAGTTCGGCGCCACCGTTGTGGTCGCCTACCACCCCTTCTCGTTGCCCGTGTACACCTACGTCTCCTTCGGCAGCCGGGGACTGCCGGCGGTCGGCGCACCGGTCCTGGCCTCGGTGGTGGTGGCCGTCGCGGTGGCCACCCTCGCCGGGCTGCGGCGCCG
>CADDZG010000261.1 GCA_902812355.1 Actinomycetota bacterium
GTCGGCCGGCTCGATCCCCGCTGGGCCCTGCTGACCCGCAAGCTGCGGGTCCACGGGGCCTTGGCGAGCAAGGCCAAGCTGGCCCGCCTGTTCGGCTGAGGGCCCGGAAGCCCTCTGCAGCTCGCCCGAGGGTTCGGCTCGCCGTCGAAGGTCGAGCCTCCCCGAGGCGGGACGACGGCCGACCCCGCTGTCGTCTCGGCCGGCACCCGGGCTCCTCCGCGACCGAGGAACGGCACCTATCGTAGCCACTGCAGGTGGCGCTTTAGGGGATGTCTGGTTCGGCCGCCGGGCTCGATCGCTCGCGAAGCGCTGGGGCGCCGCTAGCGGAGGTCGTCGAGCACGTAGACGTCCGGGCGGCAGTAGCCGGCCTCGTTCGGCCGCTGCATGACCACCCCTTCGAACGAGACGCGGTAGCCGCGAGCGAGCAGCCGTCGGTAGGCGTCGTGCCGCGCGGCGTTGACGCCGGCAACGATGCGTTTGAGCCCTCGGGCGTGGGCGAGCGCCTCGCATGCGTCGAGCAGCTCGTCGAAGCGGTCGCGGGCGCCGGCGCCGGCCCGCGCGGCCGCGAACTTGACGTAGCACGTGCCGCTTCCCGCCTCGCCCGCTCCCAGATGGCAGACCGCGAAGCCGGCGAGCCCGTCGGGGCCTTCGAGCAGCAGCGTGTCCCCGAGGCCCTGGGTGTCGGTCGCTCGGATCTCGTGCGCGAGATCGAGGCCGGGGAAGATGCCGTCGGTGAGGTCGCGGCAGGTGGCGAGCGCAGCCGGCCGCTCGTGCTCCGCAAGCTCGCCGAACGTCCGCCCCGGCCGGCCGCGGCGACCCGGCACGGGAGCCTTCTCGAGGAGTGGCGTCAGGTACTGGGGCCAGAAACCGAACTTTTGGTAAAGGCCGATGTGCTTCGGGCTGTGTGGGAACGTGAAGAGGGCCGCCTGCTTCACCTGCCAGCGCTCGAACAGCTCGACGACCGCGGCCATCAGCGCGGTCGCGATGCCCCGGTCCCAGAGGTTGGGCCGCACGCTCAGCGGCCCGAAGAAGCCGAAGCTGCCCCAGCGCGCCGCGAAGGTCGAGCCGACGAGCTTGCCGTCGAGCTCGGCGGTGAAGGCCCAGGACGGCTCGGCGGCGAAGCGCGGGCGCACGTACTGGGCATCGCCGAAGACGAGCAGCGGGTCGGGCGCTCCGAGGAACGTCCCGAAAGCGGTGCGCATGATGCGGTCGGCGGCCTCGACGTCGCTCTCGCGCATGGGGCGCACGATCAGCGCAGCGGCAGGGTCTCGCTGCCGGTCGATCGCAGTCATGATCTGTGGGCTCCTTCCGTCCCCCGATTGCGCCGCTATACTATTTGGCGATAGTGATTCCGTCAACAAAATGACTCAGCGAAAATACGTGATGCGCCGGCGAGCCGCCGCGGTGGCGGAGACGCGCAGACGGATCCTCGAAGCCACGAGCGCTTGCCATCGCGAGCGCGGGATGCTGGCGACGGGCATGGATGACGTCGCCGAGCGTGCCGGCGTGTCCGTGGGCACCGTCTACCGCCACTTCCCGACGCTCGAGCACCTGATCGGCGCGTGCGGGGCGATTTTCATGACGCGCTTCGCACTGCCCGAGCCTGCTCAGGCCCCCTTTCTCTTCCGCGGCCTGCGCACGCGCGAGAGCCGGCTCGCGCGTCTCGTGGAAGAGGTGGCCGCGCGCTACCGCGGCGGCGCGATCGGCTTCATACGTATCCGCGAGGCGAAGGACGATCTTGAGCCGGCGGCGGCCGCGCACGCCCGCGTCGAGCGCTCTCTCGACGCGCTCGTCGACGAGGTGGTGCGACCGTTCCGCTACTCCAGCGCGCGCCGGCGCGCGCTGCGCGCGCTCGTCGACGCGCGCGTCTGGCAGGCGCTCGTCGACCAGGGACTCGAGCCGGACGCGGTAACCGGGGTGCTGCGGAGGCTGGTCGCCGCGGTCTAGCGTGAGCCGGGTGGGGGGCGAGTCCTCCACCGAGCTCGCGCACCGGCGCTGCTCTCGCGCCGCTCCTGCTCCAGTCCGCGGCTTCCGCTGCGGGTGCGGCAGCCGAGCCTACTGCAGCTACGACACCTCGGCGGACGAGGGCTGAGCTGAGGCCCGGCGGACGATGCCGGCGTGGCCGTCCCAACAGGGGCCCCGGCCGGCCTCCGGTGCCGCCGTCTCAGGGCACCGGCTGCGTGTCCGACCCGGCGAGCCCGGTGACCTCGTGCATCCGGCCGAGCTGGTCGAGGGCCTCGGCGAGCTGGTGATAGACGTCGGCGGTCTCTCCGCACTGGTGAGGCATCTTGCCGAGCCGGGCCGCCGCTTGAGCCAGCCTGACAAGGACCTCGGGGATCGCCTCTTCGGGGATGCCACCGACCTGCGTGCCCCGGTAGTTGCTGAGGATCGCCTGGATCGCCTTCGGCAGCCGCTTGGGGTCGACGCGTCCGTCGGCGAGGCAGAAGGGGAGCTTCCACGTCCTCGGGTTCCCGGCGTGGCCCACGTAGGCGAAGCACTGCATCGGTAGCCGGTACTTGGGGTGCAGCAGCCGGCTCTCCTCCGGCGGTTGCAGCCCCGCATCTGGAGACGGATCGGGCAGAAGCGGCCCCGGCTCCGGTTCCAGCTCCTCGCGCGCGCGATATATGCCCTGCACGCTGAGCCACCACAGGGCCTCCGGCGGCTCGGGATCGGCCAGCGACACGAACACCCGGTCACGCAGCCCGCCGGCACCGATGTCGGCGGCGTAGAGCATCACCCCGTCGCTGACGGCGAGATG
>CADDZG010000262.1 GCA_902812355.1 Actinomycetota bacterium
GCCCCGGCCGGCTCAGGCGGTGGTGGCGGGGGCCCGGGCCGCAGCCCGGCGCGGCACGTGACGCGTGCGGGCGAGGAACGCGACCAGCACGGGAACGAGGTACACCGCGTAGATCGCCACCATCTCCAGCGACGGCGCCGCAGACCAGCCGAAGAGTCCGTGCAGGAAGCTGCCAAAGGTGCTGTGCTCGGGATCGAGCCAGGTGATCGAGGACACGTTCCACAGGTGCGTGCGAGCGCTGTCGATCAGCCCGACCTCCTGGAACTCGTGCACCCCGGTGGCCAGCAACCCGGCGGCGAACAGGATCACCACCACCCCGGTGACGCGGAAGAACAGGCGCAGGTTGACGCGCCGGCTGCCGGCATAAACGAGGTAGCCGATCCCCGCGGCGATCGCCAGCCCCGCAGCACCCCCGATCGACGCCTGGACGTCAGAGGCCTGACCGATCGTCGACGAGATCATGAACAGCGCCGCCTCCATGCCCTCGCGCACGACCGCCACGAACGCCAGCCCGGCGAGCGACAGAGCCGACCCGGCCCGCAACGCGACTTCGACCTTGGACTCGAGCGTGCCCTTGATGAAGCGCGCCTGGCGCGCCATCCAGAAGACCATCCACGACAGCACCCCGGCGGCGACGAAGGCGATCGTGCCCTCGGTTATCGGTTCTGCGGTGCCGTGCAGGTCGCCGACCGCGACGAACACGACGGTGCCGGCGGCGAGCGCGGCGAGCAGTCCGGCTCCGGCCCCCGCCCACACCGGCGCGAAGCCCTCACGATGGCGGGTGCGCTTGAGGTAGGCGAGGATGATCGCGATCACGAGGGCGATCTCCAGGCCCTCACGCAGCATGATGAGGAATGCGAACCCCAACCGATCCCTCCCTAGCCCGTCCTAAGGCCGCAACTTCGGTACTCCGTACCGCTGCAGTTAGGTATGCCTTATCCCGGATGTGTTGTCAAATCGGGCGGGCAGCGGGGTCGGCGAGGACCCAGAGGTTGTCGGCGAGCGCGGCGCCGAGGGCGACCTTGCGCCCGTCGACGTCGAGCATGCGGGTGCCGTCCGGCGCCACCTGAACGAGGCGCAGGCGGGCCCCCGGCATGAGGCCCGAGTCCTGCAGGAAGCGCATCACCTCGGCGTTGAGCTCGACGTCCTCGAGCAGGCGCTGGAGGGTCCCCGAGGCGCCCTCGGGGAGCTCGGACACGGGCGTGAGGCGGCTCATCTCGACCGGCGGCTCGGTCCCGGGGATCGGGTTGCCGTGGGGGCAGGTCGCGGGCTCGCCGATACGTGCCCGGATCGCCTGCTCGACCTCGTCGGTCATGACCTTCTCCCAGTCCTCCGCCTGGTGGTGGCAGAGGTGCCACGGGATGCCGAGGATGTCGGTGAGCATGCGTTCGGCTAGCCGGTGCCGGCGCACGAGGGTCTCGGCGAGGGCGCGCCCCGACGGGGTCAGCGCGATGTCCCGGCCCGCCACCGTCACGTGGCCCTCGGCGGCGAGACGGCGGACGCCCTCCGACACCGTCGCCGGCGACAGCCCCAGCCGGCTGCCGATGCGCGCCTGCACGATGCGCCGTCCCTCCTCCTCGAGCTCGTATATCGCCTCGAGGTATTCCTTGGAAGCCTCGCTGAGGTTGCGCAGTTCGGGAGGGGAAGGCGTCACGTGGCTATCGTAGGGTAGTCGGGATGCCCGAGGCCCGCTCCAAGCTGCTCCTGGTCGACGGCTATTCGTTGGCGTTCCGTGCGTTCTACGCCCTGCCGGACGACCTCACCACGCGCGACGGCACGCACACCAACGCGGTCTACGGCTTCACGTCGATGCTGATCAAGATGCTGCAGGAGCAGCGGCCCGACTACGTCGCGTGCTGTATGGACAAGGGCGCTCCGCTCGAACGCACCGAGCGCTTCGCCGACTACAAGTCGCAACGCGAGGAGGCTCCCGATACCTTCCGCAGCCAGGTACCCCTGATCCGCGAGGTCCTGAAGGTCATGCGGATCCCCGTGTTCGAGCTCGAGGGCCACGAGGCCGACGACGTGATCGCCTATCTCGCCCGGCGGGCGGCGGCCGACGGCCTCGACGTGCGCATAGTGACCGGGGACCGGGACTTCTTCCAGCTCGTCGACGACCGGATCCACGTGCTCTACAACCGGCGCGGCATCACCGACATCGTCGAGATGGACCCGGCCGCGGTCGAGGCGCGTTACGGGGTGCCGCCGGCCCGCTACGTCGATCTCAAGGCGCTGGAGGGCGATCCGTCGGACAACCTCCCGGGGGTTCCGGGGGTAGGCACCAAGACCGCAGCCCGCCTGATCCAGCGCTACGGCAGCGCCGAGGAGGCGGTGGCCCACGCCGACGAGCAGACCCCGAAGCTCGCCGCCAACCTCGCCGCCCACGCCGAGCAGGTGGCACTCAATAAGCAGCTGTCGATGCTCGCCGAGGTCGAGTTGCCCGACGCGTCGCTGGAGCGCATGAAGGTCGGCGCGTGGGACCTCGAGGAGATACGTGAGCTGTTCAACTCGCTCGAATTCCGTTCGCTGCTCGAGCGCCTCATGTCCGACATCCCCGAGGTCGCCGAGGGCGAGGGACGGCCGTTCGAGCTGCGGGCCGAGGTCGTGTCGGACCCGTGGGCGCTCGCCGAGCGGCTCGCCGGGGCGCGCTGGGTGGCGCTGGAGGTCGAGGCACCGTCGGCGCGGGAGGTCCCCTCGGCGCTCGCGGTGGCGTGGGAAGGCGGCCGCACCGCGTACCTCCCTCTCGGCGAGGA
>CADDZG010000263.1 GCA_902812355.1 Actinomycetota bacterium
CCGGCGACGGCGCCGAGGCGGGATAAAGGAGGCGGGCGGGAGCCCTGGGCCGCCCTAATACGGCCTCAAGGGTCATGCCGGCGACGGCGCCGAGGCGGGATAAGGAGGCGGGCGGGAGTCACCGACGTGCGGGCAGTACGTCGGATGGCTGCGGCGGCGATGCGACTGGACCCCCGCCCGGCCACGAGTGTGCCGCGTGCGCCCGCCGAGGTCGATAGCCCGGCGGAACTATCTTTGTACTAGCCCGGCGACACAAGCCCCTGGCAGCGGCCCCGCCGGGTAACCGAGGCGCCGCTGCAGGCGTCCGATCCGGTCGAGGGGACGGGAGGTCCGCCCCCACCAGGAGGTGACGCATGTACGCCTTTGCCATAACGGTCCTGCTCGGGATCGGCGTGTTCAAGCTGATCGACATGATCAACGAATACGTCGACGTGAGCCGCTTCCAGACGCTGCTCACGCTCGGGCTCGGTGTGCTCGTGTCGTGGGCCCTCGACTTCTCGCTCTTCGCCCAGTGGGGCGAGCCCGTGCGCAGCGCCGCCCTCGGCTACGTCGGCACGGGGCTGATGATGGCCGCCGCCGGCTACGCCACGCCCCAGGTGCTGCAGCACGTCGGCGAGGTGATCGGCCTGCGCCGCGAGCCGCGCACGCCCAAGGCCGCCTGAGACCGCAGCCGTGATCCCCCGGGGCCCCCGCACCGCGGGGGCCCCGGCGCGTCGGGACGGATCGCCCGCGGTTCCGGCATCGCGGGCCGGTACGCGCCTAACCTGAGGCGGATGGACGCTGCGCCTCTGACCCTGTCGCCGTCGAGCGCGAGCGACTTCAAGAGCTGCCCCCAGCTGTTCAAGTTCAGGGCGGTTGATCGCCTCCCCGAGCCGGTGTCGGTGCCGGCGGCGCGCGGCACCGTGGTTCACGCGGTCCTCGAGCGCCTGCTGTGCGAGCCGCCGCAGCGGCGCCACCGCGGCCGGGCCGAGGACCTGCTCGAAGAGGTGTGGCAGGAGGCCCTTGCCGAGCCCGACGCGCTGCCCGAGGGATGGAGCGAGGGGGACGAGCTCGGCTCGCTCGCCGAGGCCCGGCGGCTGCTGGACAACTATTTCCGGCTCGAGGATCCCGCGACGGTCGATCCCCGCCGCCTCGAGTGGTGGGTGTCCTACGAGCTCGCCGACCTCGAGCTGCGCGGGATCATCGATCGGGTCGAGGTGCGCGACGACGGCTCCTGGGTGCTAACCGACTACAAGACCGGACGCGTCCCTCCCGAGACGCGCGAGCTGCGGGCCTTTTTCGGCCTGCGCTTCTACGCCCTCGTGTGCTGGCGCGCCTTCGGCGTGATGCCGGGCGAGATCCGCCTCGTGTACCTGTCCGAACCATCGGTGCTGCGGCTCAACCCTCACGAGCGCATGCTCGCCGCCTTCGAACGCCAGATCGTGGCTCTGGGCGACGCGGTGCGACGCGCGCTACGCACCGGCGACTGGCGCCCCCGGCCGTCGCCGCTGTGTCTGTCGTGCGCCTTCCACGGTTGCTGCCCGGCATGGGCCCCGGCGACCGCCGGCCGCAGCGACTGACGCGGTTCAGCGGGCCCGGGCGCGGGCGAGTGCCTGCTTGAACTCCTCGGACACGAAGCGCTCCGCCTGCACCTGCGCCGCATGCTCGAGCGCCTGGGTCAGCAGGCCCTCGGTCGCCGCCACCATGGCGCGCTTGTTGGCGATCACGCCCTCGGGCGGGTGGGCGAGGATCTCGCGCGCCAGCGCGTCGGCCTCCTCGAGCAGCGCGTCGCCGGGCACGACCCGGTTCACCAGACCCAGGCGCAACGCCTCCTCGGCATCGACGAGACGCCCGGTGAGCAGGAGCTCGGCGGCGCGGCCGGGCCCCACGAGGGCCTGGGTCAGATAGGCACCCCCGGTACCGGGGATCAGCCCCAGGCGCACCCACACCTGGCCGAGCTTGGCCCCTTGCGCCGCGACCCTCAGGTCGCAGGCGAGGGCGAGGTCGAGGCCGGCCCCGACCGCCGCACCGGGCAGCACCGCGATCACCACGGCCGGGACCGCGCGCACGACCCGGATCATGCGCTGGAAGCTGTCGTACAGGGTGCGCGCGATCTCACCCGCGTCCCTCGCCGTCCAGCGCTGCAGCTCGTCGAGGTCCCCGCCGGCGCAGAAGGCGCCGCCCTCGCCGGTCAGCAGGACGACGCGGTGGCGGTTTCCCGCCTGCTCCACCGCGTCGGCGACCCCGGCTGCGGTCGCCGCGTCCAGCGCGTTGCGGCGTTCCGGCCGGGCAATCGCCACCACGGCCACGTCCGGGCCGCGCTCGGAGACCTTGACGCTCATGCGCTCGTGCGCCGGATCACGCGTCCTTGGGGAGCATGCGGGTCATCTTGGTCCCGCACACCGGGCACGGGCCCTGGGCGGCCTTGGATCCGTTGGCCAGTTCCTTGACCTCGCCCTGGAAGTCACGCTTCTCCCTGCACTTCACGCAGTAGCCGTTGTAGGTGTCGGCCATGTCCGCGTTCACTCCCTTCCACCGGCTCGCTTCGGGCGCGGTACGGTTCGCCGGGCCGGCCCCGGGGGCGCTCGCCCCGCCCCCTTTATACCCGGCGGCGCCCGCCATCCCCCAGATGCTCACGCTGCGTGACCGCCGTGGCGCCGACGGCCCCGGGGGCGACCACGTAGCGTCACCATGGCCCCCACCCGTGGCGTGGGTCGCCCCGGAGGTGGCGGCTCCCCAGAGCCGGCGCAGGCG
>CADDZG010000264.1 GCA_902812355.1 Actinomycetota bacterium
TCGCGCCGGGGGCCGGGGACGGTGGCGGGGGGCAGAGCGCTGCTCCTCCGGAGGTCGCCGAGGCCCGCCGTGTGCTCGGGGAGCGGCTACAAGCGCGCGTGCGGGTCGACATGGGTGCCCGCACGGGCCGCATCGTGATCGGCTTCTCGTCCCTGGAGGAGCTCAGGCGGCTGGTCGACGCGATCGCCCCGGGTCAGTCCTCGAAGTAGCGGCGCAACCCGGACGCGACCGCGTCGGCGATGTCGCTGCGGAAGTCCGGGGACGCCAGCCTCGGGGCGTCGCGGTGGCTCGTGATGAAGCCGGGCTCGAGCAGCACCGCCGGCATGCGCGTCTCGCGCAGGATCGGGTAGGAGCGCGGATGACAGCGGCAGTCCTTGAGCCCGAGGGCAACGAGGCGGTTTTGGATGGCGTCCGCCAGGCGCTCGCCGGAACGGGAGGTCCGGAAGTGGTAGGCGCTGCTGCCCTCCGCCCGCGGATCGGGGTGGGCGTTGAGGTGCAGCGACACGAACACGTCGGCCCCGGCGTCGTTGGCCCGCGCCGCCCGGGTGGGCACGTCGGGTCCCTCCGACTCGGTGCGGGTGAAACGCACCTGCGCCCCACTGCGGGCGACCCGGTCGGCGACGCGCTGGGCGAGGTCCCAGCACAGGTCGGCTTCGACCAGGCCGTCGCAACCGCGCTCACCCTCGTCCTCACCCCCGTGCCCGGGATCGATCACCACCAGCGCGCCGGCGACGCCGCCGCGGGCCGTGCGCCGCAGCTCCTCCCGTAAGGGCGCCGAGGTGCTGGGGCGATCGACTCGCAGCCCCGCCAGGGCTGCGTGGGTCCGGGGGCCGAAGATGCCGTCCTCGGCGACGTCGTACTCGCGCTGGAAGGCACGCACCGCCTGGTCGGTGTCGGGGCCGAAGATCCCGTCCTCGCGCCCGGCGTCGTAGCCGAGCGCGTTCAGGCGCGCCTGCAGCTCGAGCACGTCGTCGCCGCGCATGTAGGGTCGCTTGAGGTAGAGCTGGCGCTGCCCGAGCCGCCACGAGGCCTCGACCAGCTCGCTCCAGGTGTTGGGGCCGACGATCCCGTCGACGAGGATCCCCCGCTGCTGCTGGAAGGCACGCACCGCGGCACGCGTCGACGGCCCGAAGACTCCGGGGTCGTCGGCGATCGTGAAGCCAAGGCCGCGCAAGCGCGCCTGGACGTCGGCGACCTCGTCGGAGCGGTCGCCGTAGCGGATCAGGGTGAAGCTGCGGGGAGTGTCCTCGGGAGCCGCCGACGGCATATCGCCACAGGGTAATGCGGGTGCCGGCTAGCCGGACGCGGCTCAGGCCGCGTGTTCCTGGAGGTAGCGCTCGGCGTCGATCGCCGCCTGACAACCGGTGCCCGCCGCGGTCACGGCCTGCCGGTAGCGGAAGTCGACCACGTCGCCGGCCGCGAACACCCCCGGCACCGATGTGGCGGTGGTGCCCCCGCGGGTCACGATGTAACCGCCACTGAGCTCGAGCTGGCCCTCGAACAGGGCGGTGTTGGGGGTGTGGCCGATCGCCACGAACAAGCCCCCGACGGGCAGCTCGCGCTCCTCGTCGGAGTTGACGTCGCGCAGGCGGACGCCGGTAACCCGGCTGCCGTCGCCGAGCACCTCGGTGACCACGCTGTTCCACACGAAGTCGATCTTGGGGTGGGCCAGGGCGCGGTCCTGCATGATCTTCGACGCCCGCAGCCGATCGCGGCGATGCACGACGGTGACCCGGGTGGCGAACTTGGTGAGGAACAGCGCCTCTTCCATCGCCGAGTCACCGCCGCCCACGACCACGAGCTCCTGGTTGCGGAAGAAGAACCCGTCACACGTGGCGCAGGTGGACACGCCGTGACCGAGGTAGACGTCCTCTCCGGGCACGCCGAGCATGCGCGCCTTGGCCCCGGTGGCGATGATGAGGGTTCGGGCCGCGAAGCTGTCGCTCGCGGTGCGCACGACGAAGGGCGTGGTGCCGAGGTCCACCGCGGTGACGTTGTCGGTCACGTACTCGGTGCCGAAGCGCTCCGCCTGCTTGCGCATGCGCTCCATCAGCTCGGGGCCCATGATGCCGTCGATGAACCCGGGGTAGTTCTCGACCTCGGTGGTCAGCATCAGCTGTCCCCCGGCCTCGACGCCCTCGATCGTGAGCGGCGCGAGGTCGGCGCGCGCCGCGTAGATCGCTGCGGTCAGGCCCGCGGGCCCAGAGCCGATGATGATGACGTCACGCGCCGCGCCGGTCACTTCCACGACCCTATCCAACCCGCGCATCGCCGCGAGGATTCCCCCGTCACAAGCGTCCGGAGACGAAGAGCTGGGGCCGGGAGCTGCACGCCGGCTCGCCCCATGCCCAGATCATGTAGCGGGCGCTGCCACGCGCTCTGTACACGAAGCCGACGACGAAGACGCGTCCGCTCGCCGCGCGCCCGTAGCCGGCGAGCACCGGAGCCACCGGATGCGCGGCCGCACGCCGGACCACGGCGGTGCAGCGGGTGACCAACCGAGCGGATCCATGGGGCGCTTCGATCCGCAAGCGGTTCTGTGCACGGTGACTCGCCGGTATGACGCCGCCGCCGTTCAGCGTGCGGTAGGCGGTCAGAGGCGGCCGCGCTGCGAGGCGACGCAGGGAGGCCGGGGTCACGGCCCCGAGGTGGCGCACGAACGCGACCGCGGCCGCGTGTGTGGCCATGCCTCCTCCGGCCGCACCCTGCCCGGCCCCCG
>CADDZG010000265.1 GCA_902812355.1 Actinomycetota bacterium
CGGCCGTGGTGGTCACCGCCTCGGGCCGTGCCAGGGCGACCCGGACGCCGGGTTCGGCCCACGCCAGCGTGGCCGTGACCTCTCCGGCTGCCACCGCGGCGGCGTGGTCTGCCGGCAGCAGCGGCAGCGCCAGCGCCACGGTCGACAGATAGGGCCCGGGATAGAGGCCATAGCCGAGCTCCTCGAACACCACCGCCTCCTCGAGGAAGCCCATGCCGGCCCCTCCGGCGTCCTCCGGCACCGACAGCCCGGTCCATCCCAGCTCGGCCATCCTGCAGTGCAGGGCCGGGTCCCATCCGGGCTCGGAGTCGGCGAGCTCGGCGATCCGCCCGGGGGGCAGCTCGGAGCGCAGCAGGTCGCGCACCGAGGACCGCAGCATCTGCTGTTCCTCGGTGAACGTCGGCTCCACGCTCAGCGGCTCCTCGGCAGGCCGAGCACCCGTTCCGCAACGATATTGCGCAGGATCTCGGAGGTCCCGGCCTCGATCGTGTTGCCCCGGCTGCGCAGCTGCTGGTACTGCCAGTAGCCGTCCCACACCGCGCCGTCGCCGTCGAGCTGCGCCTCGGCACCGATCACGCGCAGCGCCAGCTTGGCCAGGCGCTGGTTCGTCTCGGACCAGTGCAGCTTGGCGATGCTGCCCTCGGGGCCGGGCACCCCGGTGCGCATCAGTCCGGCGAGGGCCCGGTAGTTGGTGAAGCGCAGCGCCTCCAGCTCGGCAAACAGGCGGGCGATGCCGTCGCGCACGAACGGGTCGTCGCACGGCCGGGTGCCGTCGGGGCGCGGCGTGCGGGCGAGCTCGACGAGCTTGTTGAAGTTGACCTCGAGGCGGGCGGTGAGCGAGAAACCCAGGGTGCCTCGTTCGTGCAGCAGGGTCGTCATCGCCACCCGCCAGCCGCGGTCGACCTCGCCGACCACGTTCTCCACGGGAACCCTGACGTCGGTGAAGAAGATCTCGTTGAACTCAGGATCCCCGGTGATCTGGCGCAGCGGCCGCACCTCGATGCCCTCGGAGTGCATGTCGACGAGCAGGTAGGTGATGCCCTCGTGCTTGGGCGCGTCGGGGTCGGTGCGCACCAGCAGGATGCAGTGATCGGCGATGTCGGCGAAGCTCGACCACACCTTCTGGCCGTTGACCACGAAGTCGTCGCCGTCGCGCACCGCCCGGGTGCGCAGCGAGCCGAGGTCCGAGCCGGCCCCCGGCTCGGAGAAACCCTGACACCAGATGTCGTCCCCGGACAGGATCCGGCGCAGGTAGCGCGCCTTCTGCTCCTCGGTGCCGTGGGCGATGATCGTCGGCCCCGCCATGCCGAGCCCGATCACACCGACGTGCTCGGGCGCCTCGGCACGGGCCATCTCCTCGAGCAGGATCGCCTGGTGGGAGTGGGGCGCGCCCCGGCCCCCGTACTCGGGCGGCCACGTCAGCCCCGCGTAGCCGGCCTCGAACAGCTTGCGGCTCCATGCCCGCAACACCTCGGGGTCCTCGCGCCCGGGCCTGCGGCGGCGCTCCCTGTAGCCCGGGGGGAGGTTGGCCTCGATCCAGGCCCGCAGCTCGGCGCGGAAGGCGGCCTCGGACGGGCTGTCGCTCAGGTCCATCGGCCCGCATACTAATGGCCGCATGGGGGTTCACCGCATGCAGGACCCACCCGCCGTCGAGGCGAAACCTTGCGCAGATCTAGTCTCGGACCAGGAGACGACGAGCGGGTGGGACCCCATGAGCCGTGACGACGCCGACGGCCTCGCCCCCGAGCACCGGGGGGAGCCGACCACGCGCCTGCCTCCGGCACCCCCGGCGCCGGACGACGGAGCCGACGAGCTCGAGACCGAGATCGCGATCCGCGGCCTGACCAAGTCCTTCGGCCCGCAGGTGGTGCTGGAGGACATCACCTGCGACATCCCCAAGGGCAAGATCACGCTGATGCTCGGGCCCTCGGGCACCGGCAAGTCGGTCTTCCTCAAGCACCTCGTGGGGCTCCTCAAGCCGGACCGGGGTGAGATCTGGATCGACGGACAGAACGTCCCCGCGCTGCGCGAGAAGGAGCTGTACGAGGTGCGGCGCCGCTTCGGGGTCCTGTTCCAGGACGGCGCGCTGTTCGGGTCGATGTCGGTCTACGACAACACCGCCTTTCCGCTGCGCGAGCACACCCGCAAGTCCGAAGCCGAGATCCGCGACATCGTCACCGAGAAGCTCGCCATGGTGGGGTTGTCGGGGGCCGAGAACAAGCTCCCGGGCGAGATCTCTGGGGGGATGAAGAAGCGGGCCGGTCTCGCCCGCGCCCTCGTACTGGACCCCGAGATCGTGCTCTTCGACGAACCCGACTCTGGGCTCGATCCCGTGCGCACTGCGTTCCTCAACGAGCTGATCCTCGATCTCAACCGCCGGCTCGGGTCGACCTTCCTGGTCGTGACCCACGACATCGCCACGGCGCGGCGGGTGGCCGACTTCATCGGCATGCTGTACCGGCGCAACCTGATCCAGTTCGGCCCGGCGCGCGACATGTTCTCCTCCGAGGTCGCCGCAGTGCGCCAGTTCCTCGCCGGCGATACCGAGGGCCCGATCGGGATGTCCGAGGAAAAGGACCAGGTCAAAGCGCAGAGCAGCGCGGGCCTGTCGTACCGCGAGACCGAGGAGATGGAGCGCGACGCGGGCGCCCCGCCCGACGCCCCGCCGCCACCGGCCCCCGACGACGACGGGGACGCCACCGGCGCGGCGGG
>CADDZG010000266.1 GCA_902812355.1 Actinomycetota bacterium
AGGCCGTGAACCTACGCCGCTTGACCGGGGAGGTGCTGGGTTGAAGAACTATGAACCGTGGATGAGCTTCGACGAGGAAGCCCCAGAGAGCTACGATGCGGTGAACGTCCACGCCGGCGAAGATCCGCAGGGCTGGAGCTAAAGGAGCGCTGGGACGGCTGGGACCGGCAGCCGTTCACGGCCCTCGACAACTGCATCTCGGTCTACGGCCGTTGACCCGAAGCAAACGTCGCATCAGCGACCCCCAGCGTAGGGTCACCTGAGCGCGGGAACGCGGCGAGTGGGGCATCGACCCGGTGCGGATGCTCTTGTGCCCATCCGGTTCACCGAAGCGCTGCGGGCGATCCCCCCACCGGCATGCACACCCCAGGCATCGGATTTCGTACCACTATGAACCGTTCGCTCTGCTTGTAGGGGTATGGTGGGTAGAGACCCGGTTGGAGGGGCGGGTCCTGTGGGCGTCGAGGCTGCGCCGGCCGTCAAAATCCGCCCACCGACGCGGCTGTTCGCGTCCCGGACGTCACCGACGTTGGGAGGTGACCGATCATGGCCATGCCGCAGCCGCGCGAGCAAGAACCTGAGATCCGCCTGGCGCGATTCGAACAAGCCGACAGGCATCTGCGCAGGGCGATGCCGTTCACCCCGCTGCTGTTCATGTCGGTGGGGGCAATCATCGGCTCGGGTTGGCTATTCGCCGAGCTTGCCGCCGCGGGCATCGCCGGACCAGCCTCGGTGGTGTCCTGGGTGATCGGCGGCATCTTCCTCATCTTCGTCGCCCTCAACTACGCGGAGATCTCCAGCGCGCTGCCTCGCACCGGGGCCATCGTGCGCTACCCGCACCTCACCCACGGCGCCTACACGGGTTGGATCATGGGTTGGGGCTACTGGTTGTCTGCCGTTTCGGTTCCGGCAATCGAGGCCGAGGCAGTGGTGCAGTATCTCGGCGGAGCTTTTCGCTCGCTCAACCTCGTCACCAAGGGAGCCGGCGGCGTCGAGATCCTCAGCTGGCCCAACGGCATCGGGGTCGGCGTCGGGCTGATGCTGCTCTTCTTCTTCCTGAACTTCTTCGGCATCAAACTGCTGAGCGAGGTCAACCGCTGGATCGTGTGGTGGAAGATCGTGATCCCGGTCACCACCTTCTGCTTCCTGTTCACGATCTTGCGCGGCTCTAACTTCACCGCGTTCGGCGGCTTCAACCCGATGGGGACCGGAGCGGTGCTGCAGGCCCTGCCCTTGTCGGGCATCATCTTCGCCTACCTCGGTTTCCGTCAGGCGCTCGACTACGCGGGTGAGGCTCGCAACCCGCAACGCCACGTGCCCTTGGCCACCGTGCTGTCGATCGTGATAGCCATGGCGATCTACGTCGGACTGCAGATCGGCTTCATAGGCGCGCTGCGCTGGGGCGCGGCCGGCGTCCACCCGGGCGATTGGTCGGGCTTGACCGGCAGCCCATGGGCCTCCGGCCCCCTCTACAACGCCCTCACTGCCGCCGGGATCGCATCTTTGGCCGCCTTCGGCACGGTGCTGCTGATCGACGCCGGCGTATCGCCTTCGGGTACCGGATGGATCTACGTCGGGACGTCGGCACGGACCTACTACGGGTTGTCGGTCGACGGGTACTTCCCCCGAACCTTCCAGTGGATGAACCGCTGGGGCATCCCCTGGGTGTCCGCCGTGGGAGCCTTCGTGATCGGCTGCGTCTTCTTCATCCCGACACCGAGCTGGTACAAGCTCGTGGGCTTCATCACCTCGGCCACGGTGCTCACCTACATCATGGGCGGCCTCGGGTTGCCGGTGATGCGTCGCACGGCTCCCAACCTGCCGCGACCGTTCCGCCTGCCGTGGGCGTGGTTGTGGTCGCCGGTCGGCTTCCTCGCCGCCCTGATGATCGTCTACTGGTCGGGCTTCACCACGCTCAATAACGTCTTTGCCGCGGTGTTCATCGGTCTGCCGCTGTTCGCGTGGTTCTACGCGCCCGCCCGCGGTTGGGTGGATAGGCGCGCGGCAGCGGTGCTCGGAGCGGTGTTCCTCGGCGCGTGGATATACATCAACATGCGCGGTGGGTGGACCCTCACGATATCGGGGGGCCGGCGTGCCGGATCGTGGTCCTTCCCGATGTACGACATCGCCTTCTCCGCCGCCGTGGTGTTCTTCTGCGTCGCGCTGTGGGCGTTGTCCAACCGGGAAGGCCGCCTACACGTGCGCAACACAGCCTGGCTCATCTGGTTGCTGCTCGCCACCTTCCCGCTGTCCTACTGGGGCAACTACGGCCCCGCGCCGCACCTGCGCTTCCCGTGGGACACACTGGTGGAGGTCGGAGTCGGGCTCGTCACCTTCTACTGGGGGGTTGCAAGTGGCTTCCTCACCCAGGAGATGCGCGAGCTCAGCGGTGCCGTGCGGGCCCTCAAGGAGCCGGGAGAACCGGGCGCGGCCTGAGGGTCCGACCGGGCGCCATCGTTCGGGAAGTGGTGTTCGGGAAGCGTTATCGGCGCCTCCCCCGGCGACGAACGATCGCGATGGCAGGGGCTCGTCACTGGCGCGCACCCGCCGGTTCACCTGCCCACCAGGGCGGCGGTCGCCAGCAGAGCCAGCACGACGACCCCCACACCGGCGAAGAGGAGGTTGCGGCCCCGCGCCCACAGCACGATCAGGGCCACGACCGCGGCCGCC
>CADDZG010000267.1 GCA_902812355.1 Actinomycetota bacterium
CGCCTGCCTGCGCGAGCGCGGCGATGTGGCGGGCGCGGACCTCCGCCGCTGCGGGCCGCGTCAGCGTCTCCCGCAGGGTGGCGAAACGTGCGGCGAGGTCCTCGAGGTCGCCGTCCGGCCGCGGGGAGCGCCCGGACAGCAGGGCCTCCACGTCGCCGTCGTCGAGATCGTGCCGGGCTCCCATCTCATCCAGGTAATCGTCCGGGGCCGTCATGTCGTTACGCCCTCGCCGGAGATCTCTCTGCGCACCCGGGCGAGGCCGCGGTGCTGCAGCGCCCTGACCGCTCCGGGCGACCGCCCTACGATCCCGGCCACCTCCTCGACCGACAGGTCGGACACGAGCCGCAACAGCAGCACGTCGCGCTGCAACGGGGGCAGGCGGCGGATCGCGGCCAGCGCGTGCCCGGCCTCGAGGCGTCCGAGCGCTTCCTGCTCCACGTCACCGGTCGGCGCGGCTGCCTCGATGTCCGCATCCGCGGCGGCGCCCGGCGTGCGGGATACCCGCCGCAGGTGATCGACGGCGCGGTGGTGGGCGATCGTGATCAGCCACGCCCTGAAGGCGCGCGCGTCGCCCTCGAAACCGGACGCGGCCCCGATTGCCGCGATGAAGACGTCCACGGCGACGTCCTCGGCGTCGGGCACGCCCCGGGCTCGGAGGTAGCCGAGCACGCTCGGGGCGGTGAGGTCGTAGAGGCGCTCCCACGCCCACGTCCCACCGGCGAGGGCGGCGTCGAGGAGGTCCTCGAACCCCTGCGTTCCGGCGGCCCGGCGGCGTTCAGCCATGGGCCGCGCTCAGCTTTGCCACGCCGGCCGCCGTGCCGCGGTGACGTTTCGCGGCGCGACCCCGCCATATTGCCAGCGACCACAGCGTTGCTGCGGCTGCGACCCCGACGGCGAGCGCGGCCCCCACGGGCAGCCGCCGAGGGGTGACGAAGCCCTCGATCAGCCCTGCGACGACGAGCCACAGGGCCGTGCCGAGCGCGATGCGCACCGCGGGGCGCGCTGCGGCCACGAGTGCGGTCGCCCGGGTACGGGGGCCGGGATCGATCAGGGCACGCCCCAGCACCAGGCCGGCTCCACCGGCGATGGTTATGCAGCTGAGCTCGAGCAGGCCGTGGGGCAGGATCAGCGACCAGAACACCGCGGCCTGTCCCGCCCGCCCCGCGACCGCCGCCACGACTCCGAGCATGAGGCCGTTGTAGAGCAGCAGCCCCGCGGTGACGAGACCGGCGCTGAGGCCCCCGGCGAAGCACAGGAAGGCGACGCGGATGTTGTTGGTGAAGATCGCGGTCGACAGCAGGGGCGCGTCGATCGACGCCGCGCCGCCGGGATGGGGCGCGGGGCCGCCCTGGAGCTGCACCGGGAGGGTGGCGAGGGCGGCCACCGGATCGGCTGCGGCCCACAGCCAGCCGAGGACCACGCCGGCGATCAGGAGCCCAGCCGCCACGCCCACGGGCGCGCGCGCCGCGGCCACGTCGCGGTAATAGCCGGTGGTCACGAAGCGCCACGGGCCGGGCCGGCGTCGCGCCGTGGCGTAGACCACCGGGCGTGCACGGGTCACGAGGGCCTCGAGGCGGGTCCGCAGCGGGTCGGCCGGCCACCGGGTGCGCACCAGTGCGAGGTCGGCGGCCGCGGCCCGGTACAGCCTCCCCATCCTCCGCACCCGCTCACCGCCGAGCCGCTCGGGACGACGCCCGGCCTCCCGCACGAGGGTGTCGAGCTCGTCCCACAGGTCGGCGCGCTGCGCGACCAGGCGCGCGAGGGTCACCCCGGAGCCCTCGCTCCGCCGACCGTCGCGTCGCCTGGCGCAGCCACGACCGTGATCGTCCCACGTACGGCCCGGCCGTGCCGGGGGCGCCCCGCGTTGCCGCCCGTGCACTAGGTTCACCCCGTGAACCACGAGGACAGCGTCGGCATTGCCACGCCCGAGGGGGTCGAGATCGAGCTCGTACTCGCCGGGGTCGGCTCCCGCTTCGTCGCCGCGCTGCTGGATTGGCTGCTGCGCGCGGTCGTACTCACGGCGCTGGCAACGGTCGCGGTCGTGGCCGCCTCCGTGCTCGGAGGGGGCTGGGCGACCGCGCTGCAGGTGCTGCTCCTGGTCGCGCTGTTTTGCGCACTGTTCGTCTACGACGTGTGCTTCGAGGTGTGGGCCAACGGGCAGACGCCGGGCAAACGCTGGACCGGGCTGCGGGTGGTGCGCACCGGCGGGGGACCGGTGGGCATCACCACCAGTGCGATCCGCAACCTCCTGCGGCCGATCGACTTCCTGCCTTCGGCCTACCTCGTCGGCGTCGTGGCGATCGTGGCCACACCTCGCAACCAGCGCCTCGGCGACCTCGCCGCCGGCACGCTCGTGGTGCGCGAAGGGCGGGAGCCCGAGCGCGCCGCGGCACCTTGGTCCCCCGGCCGAGTGGTGCGTGAGGAAGCGGCGCGCTGGGACGTGTCCACGGTCACCGCCTGCGAGGTCGCGGCGGTCACGGCTTTCCTCGAGCGCCGCGCGGCCCTGCCCGCCGAGGCGCGCTCGCGCATCGCGCGCGAGCTGGCGGAGCGGCTGTGGCCCAAGGTCGGAGGGGCGCCCACCAACCTCACCCACGAAGGCTTCCTCGAGCGCGTCGCTGCGGCCAAGGCGGCGAGGGGCGCGTGAGAGCTCACGCGGCGCGGCTGCTG
>CADDZG010000268.1 GCA_902812355.1 Actinomycetota bacterium
CGGCGAGGGCGCGCAGCCCCGCCACGCTCGCGGCCGAGGCGAGCTCGACGAAGATCCCCTCCGCCGCCAGCGACCGGTAGGCCTCGAGGATCTCCTTGTCCCGCACCGCGGCGATCTCACCGCCCGAGCCCGATGCCGCGTCGACCGCCCCCTGCCACGAGGCCGGCTTGCCGATGCGGATCGCGGTGGCGATCGTGCGGGGGTTGGGCACCGGCGCGCCGTGCACGATCGGGGCCGCGCCGCGTGCCTGGAAGCCGAACATGCGCGGCAGGCGCGCGCTCCATCCCGCGGCGTGCGCCTCGCGGTAGCCGCGCCAGTAGGCGGTGATGTTGCCGGCGTTGCCGACCGGCATGAGGTGCAGATCGGGGGCATCGCCGAGGGCCTCGACGACCTCGAACGCGGCCGTCTTCTGGCCCTCGATCCGGTGCGGGTTGACCGAGTTGACCAGGGTGATCGGATAGCGCTCGGCGGCGCGCCGGCTGAGCTCCAGCGCGTCGTCGAAGCTGCCGTCGACCTCGAGCACGCGCGCCCCGTGCACGAGGGCCTGGGCGAGCTTGCCCAGGGCGACGTTGCCTTCGGGGATCAGGACCGCGCACACGAGCCCGGCACGCGCCGCGTAGGCGGCCGCCGCTGCCGAGGTGTTGCCGGTCGAGGCGCACAGCACGGCGCGCGAGCCCTCCTCGAGGGCCTTGGAGATCGCCACCGTCATGCCGCGGTCTTTGAACGACCCGGTGGGGTTGAGGCCCTCGTGCTTGAGCCACACCTCGGCGCCAACCTCGTCGGACAACCGGGACGAGCGCAACAGCGGGGTGTCGCCCTCGCCCAGGGTCACCACCGGGGTGGCGGGCCCCACCGGCAGACGATCGCCGTAGCGGTGGATGATGCCCCGGCGTTCGGCGATCGCCGGACGCTCGCCGGGCGGCAGGGTCCCGCTCATCCCCGCCACCCCGCAGGGCGGCCGTCGAGGTGGCGGTCCAGGCGCAGCAGGTCGGCCGGAGTCTCGCGCGCCACGATCTCGGTCGCGACGCCGCCGTCGACGAGCACCACCGCGGGGCGGCCGACCCGGTTGTAGTTGGACGCCATCGCATAGGTATAGGCGCCGGTCGCGGCGAGGCACACGAGGTCGCCGGGAGCGACGCCCTCGGGCAGGGCGGCGTCGTGCACGAGGACGTCGCCGGACTCGCAGTAGCGCCCGGCGAGGCTCACCGGGGAGCCCGCGGGGGCGTCGATCCGGGTGGGGTCGAAGGCGTGGTAGCGCGCGCCGTAGAGCATCGGGCGCGGGTTGTCGGCCATGCCCCCGTCGACCGCCACCCACGTGCGTCCCGGCAGGCGCTTGACGGTGCCGACCGTGTACACCGTGACCCCTGCGGGCCCGACGATCGCCCGCCCGGGCTCGAGGTATATGCGCGCCTCGGGCAGTCCGGCGCGCCGCAGGGCGCCGCTCAGGGCGCCGACGACCGCCTTTGCGGCGCGCTCCGGAGGGGGGACGCGGTCGTCGGGCGTGTAGGCGATGCCGAAGCCCCCGCCGGCGTCGATCTCCGAGGCGACGAAGCCGAGCTCGTCGCGGGCCCGGGCCAGCAGCGCGGCGATGCGCTCCGCCGCCCGGGCGAAGGCATCGAGGTCGACGATCTGGGAGCCCAAGTGGAGGTGGACCCCGACCGTGTCGCACCCGGGGAGCGCGAGCGCCCGCCGCAGCGCCTCGAGCGCATGGGGGCCGGTGGGGAAACCGAACTTCGAGCCCTCCTGTCCGGTGCGGATGAACTCGTGGGTCTCGACCGCGACCCCCGGCGTGACGCGCACCAGCAGGCGGCAGCGCGGTCGCACCTCGGCCACGCGGGCGATCTCGTCGAACGAGTCCAGCACCACCCGCCCGACGCCGTGGTGGGCCGCAGTCTCAAGCTCGGCTAGAGACTTATTGTTGCCGTGGAGCACGATGCGCTCAGCCGGGAACCCGGCCGCGAGCGCGGTGGCGAGCTCGCCGGCGCTACCGACGTCGAGGCTCGCCCCGGCGGCATCGAGCAGCTCGCACAGCGCCACGCACAGCAGGGCCTTGCCCGCGTACACGACCCGCTCGGGGCCTCCGAGGACGCCGGCGAACTCCGCCAGCCGATGATCGATCGTCGCCCGGTCGAGGATCAGCAGCGGGGTGCCGAAGCGCGCCGCCAGCGCGCCGACGTCGCACCCGCCGATCGCCAGCCGGCCACCCTGAAGCTCCGCTCCGTCGGGCAGCAGCACCGGCGTACCGCCGGGTTCGGGGCGCGACGCAGTCGCCATGGCCGTCAGTCGGCCGCGGGCAGCGCCGACAGCGTGGCGCGCAGCACCTCGACGCATTCCCCGGCGACCCGCACCGAGCCGGGCCGGGCCGCGAGCTCGATCACCGACGGACGCCCGATCTGCTCGCCCTGGCGCACCTCGATGTCGATCGGGCCGATCCGATCGGCGAGGTAGATGCCGAGAGCGGCGGCCGCCGAGCCCGTGGCGGGATCCTCGGGGACCCCGACGCCGGGGAACAGGCCGCGCGCCGCGACCCGCCCCGCCTGCAGGGCGGTGAAGGCATAGACGCCGTCGGTGGCGAGCTCGCGCAGCGCCGCGAGCTCGCCACCGCAGCGCCGCAGGGTGTCGGGATCGCGCACCGGCACCATGAGCTGGCGC
>CADDZG010000269.1 GCA_902812355.1 Actinomycetota bacterium
CCCGCCAGCCACAGCATGGCGAGCAGGCCGGGCGGCCCCCGCTCGGCCTGCTCGCCATGCTGTGGCTGGCGGGCTTCAGCCTGCGCGCCACGGTCCTGTCGATCCCCCCGGTCCTTCCCGCCCTCAAGCAAGACTTCGGGCTCAGCCACGCCGGGGTCGCGGCGCTGACCACCCTGCCGCTCCTGCTGTTCAGTGCCGCCGCGGTCGGCGGCTCCAACTTCGTCGCCCGCATCGGGCCCAAGCGCACGCTCGTCGCCGGACTGGCGCTCGCCGGCGCGACCGCGGCGTTGCGCTCGGTGGCGCCCGACGTCGTTGCCCTGTTCGCCTTCACCCTGGTGATGGGGTTCGGCATCTCTGCGGCGCAGCCGGCGTTGCCGACCGTGGTGCAGGCGTGGGTGCCGGCCGGAATCGGGCTCGCCACCGCGACCTACGTCAACGGCATGCTCGTGAGCGAGGCCGCGGCGGCGTCGGTCACCCGCCCGGTGCTGCAGCCCGCGCTCGCCGGGTGGCAGGGGGCCCTCGCGCTGTGGAGCGCCCCGGTGCTGCTGTGCGCGCTGCTGGTGGCGCTGTGGGGGCCGCGCACGCCGCGCGACGAGGGACCGCCGCGCTGGGTGCCGGAATGGGGGCGCGCCCGAACCTGGCAGCTCGGGCTCCTCCAAGGAGCCGGCTCGGTCGCCTACTTCGCGTCCAACGCCATGGTGCCGGACCTGCTGGAGGCCACCGGGCACACGGCGCAGGTTGAGTGGGGCCTGACCGCGCTCAACGCATCCCAGCTGCTGGCCTCGGTGGTGTTCGCGCTGGTGGGCACGCGCATCACCGTCGGTGCCCTGCTGTGGCCGTGCGGCGTGCTCGTGGCCATCGGTGGTGCGGGGATCGTGTTCGACCCCGCCCGGGCGGTGCTGTGGACCGCGCTCGTCGGCTTCTGCACGGCGATCGTGTTCACGGTGTCGCTGGCGTTGCCGGCGGTGCTCGAGCGCGGCCCTGGGGTGGCGCGGCTGTCGGCCGGGATGCTCACGATCGGTTACGGGCTGGCCTTCGTGATCCCGCTGCTGGGGGGCGCGGCGTGGGACCTGAGCTCGTCGCCGTGGGCCGGTTTCGGCCCGGTGATCGCCGCCGGCGTCGCCGTCGTCGTGCTGGCACGGCGGCTGGCCCCCGATATCGACCTCAGGGGGTGAGGGACACGGCCGAGCTGGTATCGCTGCGCGACGGCATCGCCGAGCTCGTGCACGACGGGGACTCGGTGGCGCTCGAGGGTTTCACCCACCTGATCCCGTTCGCCGCGGGGCACGAGGTCATTCGTCAGGGGCGCCGGAACCTGACCCTGATACGCATGACCCCGGATCTGATCTACGACCAGATGATCGGCGCCGGGTGCGCGTCCCGGCTCGTGTTCTCGTGGGGCGGCAACCCCGGCGTCGGGTCCCTGCACCGCCTGCGGGATGCGATCGAGAACGGATGGCCGGCCCCGCTGGAGATCGAGGAGCACAGCCACGGCGGCATGGCCGGGCGCTACGCGGCCGGTGCGGCGCGGCTGCCGTTCGCGCCGGTGCGCGGCTACCAGGGCACCGATCTCGAAGCCCGTTGTCCGAGCGTCGCCACCGTGGTGTGTCCCTTCACCGGAGCGCGCGTGAGTGTGGTCGCCGCGCTCAATCCCGACGTCGCGGTGATCCACGCCCAGCGCGCCGACCGCCGCGGCAACGTCCAGCTGTGGGGCATCGTCGGGGTCCAGAAGGAGGTCGTGCTCGCGGCCCGGCGCTCGCTGGTGACGGTCGAAGAGGTGCTCGACGAGCTCGAGCCGGTGCCCGGGGCCGTGGTCCTGCCGTCGTGGGTCGTGACCGCGGTGGCCGAGGCTCCCGGAGGGGCACGGCCGTCGTACGCGCACGGCTACTACGACCGCGACAACGACTACTACGTCGCGTGGGACCCGATAAGCAGGGACCGCGAGCGCTTCGCCGCGTGGCTGCGCGACGAGGTCATGGGGGCGCCGCGGTGACCGGCCCGTACGACGCCGCCGCCATGATGACCGTCGCCGCCGCCCGGCGGCTGCGCGACGGCATGGTGTGCTTCGTCGGTATCGGCCTGCCGAGCACCGCCGCCAACCTCGCCAGGCTGACCCACGCGCCGGGGGTGGTGCTGGTGTACGAGTCGGGCACTATCGGGTCCCGCCCTCCGGTCCTGCCGCTGTCGATCGGCGACGGCGAGCTCGCCGAGACCGCCGACACGGTGGTGTCGGTGCCGGAGATCTTCGCCTACTGGCTCGGCGGGGGACGCATCGACGTCGGCTTCCTCGGCGCCGCCCAGATCGACAGGCACGGCAACCTCAACTCCACGGTGATCGGTGACTACGAGCGCCCCAAGGTGCGGCTTCCCGGAAGCGGGGGCGCGCCCCAGATCGCGGAGTCGGCAGGGGAGATCATCGTCGTCGCCGAGCACACGCCGCGCCGCTTCGTGTCCGAGCTCGACTTCCTCACCAGCCCGGGCACGCCGCCCGCCGGGGGACCGCCCACGGGGGGCGGGGTCCGCACGGTGATAACCGACAAGGGGGTGCTGGGGCGCGACGACGACGGCGAGCTCGTGCTGACGCACCTGCACCCCGGCGTCGAGGTCGCCGACGTGCGCGCCGCGACCGGCTGGGACCTGC
>CADDZG010000270.1 GCA_902812355.1 Actinomycetota bacterium
CTTGGGTGCCGCCGGACCGGGGTGCTTGGGTGCCGCCCGGAAGGTGACGAGCTGCTGGGAGTCGTTCGGTTTGCTCGCTTCTTGAGCGATCCCCCCGACGGCTTGCTTGGGTTGCTTGGGTGCCGCCGGACGGGGGTGCTTGGGTGCCGCCGGACCGGTTGCTTGGGCCCGGCTAAAGACCACCGCGGCTCGACCGATGGCTTCTAGGTGAGCGCGCCGCAATGGTTGATCCGAACGATAGCGACGGTGGCGCTGGGCCTCGCCGCGATCGGGGTGATCCCGCCGGCGTCGGCCGCAGCGGTACCGAGCTGGGATCGGACCGCCGTGGACTACCTCTCGGACCACGGCTGGCTCGATGCCTCGGCCTTCGATGCCTACGCACCGATGGCCCGCAGCAGCTTCACCTCCCTGATGCACGCCGCCTTCGGCTGCTGCTACCGGCGCGATCGGGGCGACCTGCGGGCCTGGGAGCTGGACGCCGCGCTGGTCAAGGCCCTCGGCCAGCGCAGCATCGCCGATCACCTCCAGCACCTCACCACCCCGCACGGCTGGTCGCCCGACGTCGGCGGGCACTTCGGCACCGAGGTGGTGGCGCGCGAGCTGGGGCTGCGACACGACTGGCCCCCGGACCAGGAGAACCGCGAGGCGTCGCTGCGCCAAAGGATCACCCAGGCCGACGTCGCGTGGGCGGTGTGGCGGGCCAAGACGCAGCCGGGCCTCTACTCGGCCGGCGCGCTCGCGAACCTCGCCCTGCCCGACTACACGCGGCGCCAGCGCCGCATCGTGGACTTCGCCTTCGGTCTGGTCGGCAAGGTCTACGTGTGGGGCGGCGAGTGGGCCACCAAGACGCCGGCAGGCTACCCGTACGGGGCCCAGGTCCACGGCGGCTTCGACTGCTCGGGCTTCGCGTGGTACGTGTTGCGCCTGGCCACCAGCTCGTGGGATCCGCCCGGCCGCCCGTACGCCGGCTGGGATCTCCCCGAGCGCACCGCAGCGGACATGGCCGCCGGCGCGCCGAAGCGGATCCGCTACCGGCACCTACAGCCCGGCGATGCCGTGTTCTTCGCTCCCGACGGCCGCGACTCCCCCGCGTCGACCGTGTACCACATGGGCATCTACCTGGGTAACGGGTGGATGATCCACTCCTCGGGATCCCGCGACGGGGTCAGCATCTCGTCGCTCGGGCCCGGCACCTACTGGCACGGGCAGTTCGCCTGGGGCCGCCGGGTCGCCTCGTCCTGAGCCGCCGCTCCGGGTCGCTTCCCTGGGGGGTTTAGGGTCTCCGAACCATGCGGGAGCTGCTGGTGGTCGCCCTGGCGGTGGTGGCGGCTTCGGGTTTCGCCTACCGCCTGCACCGCCTGCGGTTCGGGGGCCCGATCGCCGACGTCGCCGGCCAGGCCCTGCTCGGGGTGGGGCTCGGGCTGCTGGCCCTGGCCGCGGCCCACGGCGTCGCGTGGGCCCGCTGGGTAGCGCTCGGGTTCGCCGTGATCTTCGCGGTGGTGGTGATGCCGGTGTGGGTGTTGGCGGTGCTGATACCGCTGCGCCCTGGAGCCATTGATCTCGCCTTCACGGTGCTGTACTGGGCCGCACTGGGGGTCGTGGCGGTGGCGGCGGTCCTGGCATAGCCGACGACTGGGCCCTCGGGCCGCACTGGGGGTCGTGGCGGTGGCGGCGGTCCTGGCATGGCCGACGACTGGGCCCTCGGGCCGCACTGGGGGTCGTGGCGGTGGCGGCGGTCCTGGCATGGCCGACGACGCAGCCCTGGAGCCGCTTGCCCAACGCCCCGGGTAGCGACACCAGGTCCGCGGTGCCATGGGTCGCCGAGGCGGGGGTCGGTGCGCGTGGCCGACTAGCCGATCGACAGCAGCCCCCAGCTCGACAGCCGCTGCTGGAGCTCGTCGGTGGTCGTGTGGTAGAGGAGCGCGAGCGCCATGAGGTCGTCGTTGCGGATCGTCAGCACCCGCCCGTTGTAGTCGCCGCGCTGGAGCTGGATCGCGCTGGTGAAACGTTCCAGCGGGTCGCGCTCGTTGCGGGGCATACGCTCGAGGCCGGCGAGGTCGAGCACCAGCCGCCGGCGCGGAGGCTCGGCCCCGGCGGCCCGGCGGCCCGGCAACAGCTCGGCGACGGGAACCCCGTAGAAGTCGGCGAGCTCGGCGAGACGGGCCACGGTCACGTTGCGGTCTCCCCGCTCGTACGCCCCCACGACCGCCGCCTTCCACCTGCCGCCCGACGCCTTCTGGACGTCTTGCAGCGACATCCCCTTCTGCACTCGGATGCGGCGCAGACGCTCGCCGACCTCGGCTGCGTACTCGTTGGCCATCCCGGCTCCCTCTCCCACGACGAACGCCGGCCCGGGCTTCACCGCGAGGCCCGGCCCCGGGCTTCACCGCGAGCCCCGGTTCCTGGCTCCACCACGAGCCCCGGGCCCCGGGCTTCACCGCGAGCCCCGGTTCCTGGCTCCACCACGAGCCCCGGGCCCCGGGCTTCACCGCGAGCCCCGGTTCCTGGCTCCACCACGAGCCTGGCTCCCTGGCTTCACCGCGAGCCCCGGTTCCGGGCTCCACCACGAGCCCTGGCTCCCTGGCTCCACCGCGAGCCCCGGCTCCGGGCTTCACCACGAGCCCTGGCTCCCTGGCTCC
>CADDZG010000271.1 GCA_902812355.1 Actinomycetota bacterium
GCCCCGACCCCCGCATCTCCCGCCGCCGCCGGGCGGTCCGGCGATCGCAGCGACGGCGGGCCGTGACCCGAGCTCTGGCCGTGGCGGTGACCGGCCTCACCGTGTGGACGGTGTTCTTCTCGCCGCTGTTCGCGGTGCGCGCCGTGCAGGTGAGGGGCACGTCGCACGTCACCGCCGCGGAGGTGCGACGGGTCGCCCACCTCGGCGGCGACGACAACCTCCTGCGCCTGTCGGCGAGCCGCGTCCAGCACGCGCTGCAGCGCCTGCCGTGGGTGCGCCGGGCGCGGGTCCAGCGGGTGCTGCCTGGCACGGTGCGGGTGACGGTGCAGCCCCGGCGCCCGGCGATCGTCGTGTCCTTCGGCGCCGCGGGGTGGCTCGTGGACCGCTCGGGCCACGTACTCGCCCCGGTCGATCGGCGGGGGCGCCACCTGCCGGTGCTCGCGGAGGCACGGGTGCGCAACATCGCGCCGGGCACCGTCCTGCACGGCCCCGAGGTGCGCGGCGCGCTGCGCGTCTACGGGTCCCTGCCGCGGCCGGTTGCCCGGCGCGTCGTGGCGCTGTTCGCGCCCTCGCCGGAGCGCATCACGCTCGCCCTCCGCAACGGAGTCGGCGTGCGCTACGGGGCGGCCGAGGAGTTGAGGGCCAAGGCGGCGGTCCTGGCGGCGCTGCTGCGGCGCCTGCACCACCAGCGGAGCCGGCCGGCCTACATCGACGTGCGCGTCCCGCAGAGCCCGGCGGTGTCGGTGCGCCAGGCACCGGCGACCGGCGCCTCGCCGTCTCCGGCCCCATCGCCGTCGCAGCGGTGACGGTCGCCGGGTGACTTGAACCGCGCGGCCGGGTCGCCTATATTCCTCGATCGACGCTACAGGTTGACATAACCATAAGCCTGCACTTGAGGGTCAGGATGCGGGGAGAGCCCTCTGAGCAGGCGCGACGCGTCGGTCGCGGGAAGGGGAGCGGGCCGCTGCAGCGGCGGTCAACACTTTCGAAGGAGGTCTCATGGCCACAGGACCCCAGAACTACCTCGCGGTCATCAAGGTCGTGGGCATCGGCGGAGGCGGCGTCAACGCGGTCAACCGCATGATCGAAGTCGGTCTGCGCGGCGTCGAGTTCGTCGCCGTCAACACCGACGCCCAGGCCCTCTTGATGTCGGACGCCGACGTCAAGCTCGACATCGGCCGCGAGCTGACCCGGGGACTCGGGGCCGGCGCCGACCCCGAGAAGGGCCGGCAGGCGGCCGAGGAGCACCGCGACGAGATCGAAGAGGTGCTCAAGGGCTCCGACATGGTGTTCATCACCGCCGGTGAGGGCGGGGGCACGGGCACGGGGGGCGCCCCGGTCGTGGCCGAGGTGGCGCGCTCGCTCGGAGCGCTGACGGTCGGCGTGGTCACCCGCCCCTTCGGCTTCGAAGGACCGCAGCGGGCGCGCAAGGCGGAAACCGGCATCGCCGAGCTCAAGGAGAAGGTCGACACGCTGATCGTGATCCCCAACGACCGGCTCCTCGACGTCGCCGATGCCTCGACGTCGTTCATCGAAGCCTTCCGCATGGCCGACGAGGTCCTGCTCCAGGGGGTGCAGGGCATCACCGACCTCATCACGACGCCGGGCCTGATCAACGTGGACTTCGCCGACGTCAAGGCGGTCATGACCGATGCCGGCTCGTCGCTGATGGGCATCGGCCAGGCGCGCGGCGAGGGCCGGGCCCTCGAGGCAGCGCGCGCAGCGATCTCGTCGCCGCTGCTCGAGGCCGAGATCGACGGCGCCCGCGGCGTGCTGCTCAACATCGCGGGAGGCTCCGACCTCGGTCTGCACGAGGTCAACGAGGCGGCCCGGATCATCTCGCAGTCGGCCCACCCCGACGCCGAGATCATCTTCGGCGCGGTCGTCGACGACACGCTCGGCGACGAGGTCAGGGTGACGGTGATCGCGGCAGGGTTCGACCGCTGGGACGGACCCCGGCCCGAGGCGGTGCAGCCCGAGGAGCGCATCTTCAGCCTCGCCGACGACGAGGAGGGTTCGGGCGAGCTCGTGGACGAGGACTCCGAGCCCGCACCGCTGGTGTTCGAGGCCGAGGACGACCTCTCCGACATCCCATCGTTCCTGCGCAACGAATAGGTCCTGTTGGCCCCGCAAGGGGCGCGGCGACTTCCCCGGGGGCGGGGCGGCGGTCCCGCCCCCCGCCGCGTCTACCTCCGCCGCACGACGGTAGGTTGGCGCTCAGTGTCGGAGTCTCAGATGTCCGAGCGGCCGGCGACCCTAAAGGGCTTGCGTCCCGTGCTCACCGAGGTGGAGCGCGACGGGGTTTGGATGCTGACCGACGAGGGCGCGCGCTGCGCGGGGATCGTCGTCGCCTTCACCGGACGGCGCGGCGGGCTCTCGGCGGGACCCTTCGCATCATTGAACCTGTCCGGAGCGGTCGGCGACGATCCCTCGGCGGTGGCGGCCAACCGCCGCCGGGTCGCGAGTGCCCTCGGGGTCGACCCCGCGGGGCTGTGTTTGCTGCGCCAGGTCCACGGCCGGCGCGTGGTAGCAGCCGCCGGCTCCTCGGGGGCCGAGGCCGACGGCTGCTACGCCACCGCCCCCGGGGTGACTCCGGGGGTCCTCAGCGCCGACTGCGCGCCGATCCT
>CADDZG010000272.1 GCA_902812355.1 Actinomycetota bacterium
GCCCCCGGGTAGGCGCACAGCGCAGCCCCGGCCACGACCGCGGCGGTCTTCACCGCAGGCTCCTCGGCCCGTACGCCGGTGGCACCGCGAGGTCCGCGAGGGCGGCCTCCAGCGGTGCCTCGCCGTCCCACCGAGCGACCGGCACGCCCTCCTCGGCGAGCTCGTAGCGCAGGGCCTCGCGCTGCAGACGCCACACCTTCGCCGCGAGCCGGTCCTCGACGCGCGGGCCCGGGGCCACCCACGTCTCGTCGAGGGTGTCGATCACCGCCACGTGATGGCCGCGCCGGCGGAGGTCCAGCGCCGCCGCCACCGCCCGGTCGTCGACCAGGGGACTGAGGACGATCACCAGCGACGACACCGGCAGCAGGCGCGGCGGCAGGTAGGTGAGGTCGCGCCATGCGTAGGTCGGATAGACCCCCACCTCGAGCAGGTACTCGACGATGCGGTGCACGTGCATCTCACCCATCGACACCGTCAGCCAGCCGACGACCCCGCCAAAGGTCAGCAGCCCTACCCGGTCCTTGCTGCGCAGGTAGTGGCGGGCGAGGGCGGCGGCCCCCCTCACCCCGAGATCGAGGCTGGAGCGGCCCGGAGGACCGACCTCCTCGAAGGTGTCGAGGAAGATGACGACGTCGGCGTTGCGCTCCGGGTGGCGCTCGTTGACGTGCAGGGTGCCGCGCCGCGACGACACCCTCCAGTTGACCTGCCGCACGCGGTCGCCGGGCTCGAAGGCCCGCACCCCGGCGAACTCGATCCCCTCCCCCTGGCTGCGGGCCACGTAGTTGCCCGAGTACACCTGGGTGTCGGGCGGCCGCAGCAGCGTCCTCATCGTCTCCGGCCCGGGATAGACGCGCACCTGCAGCGGACGGGCCACGACGTCCTCGGCCGCCACCAAGCCCAGAGGCCCCCGCACCCGCAGCCCGACGTCGCCGAGCTCGTGCACCCCCCAGCGCCGCGCCTCGAGCGTCAGCTCCGCCCGGTGGGGACGGCCGGCGGTCACGCTCACGACCGCATGAGTCCGGCCCGAGCGCACCTGGAGCCCGGGCGGCACGGCAACGACGTATTCGACCTCGGGCAGGGCCTGCTGGGCCGTGAGGGTGAGCGTGACGGTCACCCGGTCCCCCTCGAGGGCCCGCTCCGGCCCCCCGTCCAGGGCCACCTCCGGAGCGGCGACCGGTCCCGGCCTCCAGCCCACCGCGAGCGCCAGCAGGAACGGCGCGGCGAGGGCCGCGAGCTCGGCACGCCCGAACACCACCGCGGCGACGAGGAGGCCCGCTACCAGGGCCTGGGCCCGCAGCGCCCGGGGGGTGAGGACGGCCGTCATCGCTCGCTCCGGGCGTCCACGGGCGGGGGCGCCGGAACCCGCTCCAGCACCTCGGCGACGACGTCTTCCGGCCGCACCCGCCGCACCCACAGCTCGGGCCGCAGGGCGACGCGATGACACAGGGCGGGTACCGCCACAGCCTTGACGTCCTCGGGGGTGACGAAGTCGCGGCCCTCGAGCATCGCCCGCCCCCGCGCCAGCTTGAGGATCGCCAGCGCGCCGCGCGGGCTCGATCCCACCCTGACGTCGGGGTGCGACCGGGTTCCGGCGACGACGTCGACGATGTAGCGGCCCACGGCCTCGGATACGTGCACGTCCTCGAGCGAGCGCTGCATCGCAATCAGGGCATCGGCGTCGACGACGACCTCGAGCGCGGCCTCGTCTCGGCGTCGCTCGATCCGGCGGCGCAGGATCTCCCATTCCTCGTCCCGCTCGGGATAGCCGATGCCCAGACGCAGCATGAAGCGGTCGAGCTGGGCTTCGGGCAAGGGGTAGGTGCCCTCGTACTCGATCGGATTCTCGGTGGCGATGACCACGAAGGGCTCGCGCAGGACGTGGGTCTGCTCCTCGATCGTCACCTGGCCCTCCTGCATCGCCTCGAGCATCGCCGCCTGGGTCTTGGGCGGCGCCCGGTTGATCTCATCGCCCAGCAGGAGGTTGGTGAACAGCGGGCCTTCGCGCAGCTCGAACACCCCGCGCCGCTGGTCGTAGATGTACGAACCGGTGATGTCCGAGGGCAGCAGGTCGGGGGTGAACTGGATCCTGCGGAAGCCGATCCCGAGCACGTCGGCGAAGCAACGCGCTATCAGGGTCTTGGCGAGCCCCGGAAAGTCCTCGAGCAGGATGTGGCCGCGCCCGAGGATCCCGAGCAGCACGCCCTCGAGCACGTCCCGCTTGCCCACGATCACCTTGCCAACCTCCGCCAGGGCCGCGAGCGCGAGGTCGCGGGTCCGCTCCAGGGACAGCGGGGCGGGAGCGGTCACAGGCGCTCGATCTCCTCGACCAGGCGCTGCAGGTCGGCGGTGCGCACGGCCGCCCCGCCGCGATGACGCTGCGGCGGCTCGACCACCAGCTCCCACAGCTCCGGCGACAGCAGGGCGCGTGCCGCGTCCGGGTCGCGCTCCGGATCGGGCAGGCCACGGCTGCGCAAGCGGTAGGACACCAGGCGCCTGAGGATCGGCCCGATCCGCTGCTCGAACTCGGCCCGGTCGTAGGAGCGCCACCCGAGGCGGTCCTCCAGGCGTCGCAGCCCCGCCGGCCGGCCCCCGGCCGGGGGCGCCGGGCTCAGCAGGTCG
>CADDZG010000273.1 GCA_902812355.1 Actinomycetota bacterium
CCCCCGGCCGCGCGTCGTGGGGGGATCCGAGAGCCGGCCTTCGGCCCACGCCCCCCCACCGGGGCGCGACGAGCCGGCGCGGCGCCGGCCCTTCTGGCGTGAGTTCCCAGTCCTCGTCATCACCGCCTTCATCGTCGCCCTGCTGATCAAGACCTTCGTGCTGCAGGCCTTCTACATCCCATCGGGGTCGATGATCCCGACCCTCGAGGTCGGCGACCGCGTGCTGGTCGAGAAGCTGAGCTACGATTTCCATCCGCCGCGCCCCGGCGACGTCGTCGTGTTCTCCAAGAACCTCCAGGGGACCTCGGAGCCGCCGCCGTCGCTGTGGCAGCGCATCGTCGACTCGGTCGAGGAGCTGTTCGGCTTCCCCGCCGGCGGCAACGAGGACCTGATCAAGCGTGTCGTGGCCGTCGGTGGGGACACCGTGGCCGGGCGCGGCGGCCACGTCTACGTCAACGGGCACCGCCTCTCCGAGCCCTACCTGCCCGCCGGGACCCGCACCTCGACGTTCGGGCCGGTGCACGTGCCGCGCGGCGACATGTTCGTGATGGGCGACAACCGGGGCAACTCCGACGACTCCCGGGACTTCGGCCCGGTGAGCGAGGACACCGTGGTCGGCCGGGCCTTCGTGGTGATCTGGCCTCCGAGCGACTTTCGCGGGCTGTGACCGGCCGGTACCGGCCCTCCGTCTAGGTCACCGGCGGCCCTCCGTGTAGGTCACTGGCGGCGCCGCACGCTCGCGTCGTGGCGCCGCCTGGGTGGTGGCGGGCGGCGGTAGGTTCACAGGGATGGTCGCCGACGCTAGCGGGCTGCTCGAGCAGCGCCTGGTGAGCCACGGCTTCGAGCTCGTGGCGGGGGCCGATGAAGTTGGGCGGGGGGCCCTGGCCGGGCCGCTCGTGGCCGCCGCCGTGGTCCTGCCCCCGGGCGTGCGCATCGACGGCTTGAGGGACTCCAAGGCCTGCACACGGCTACAGCGCGAGCGCCTCGCCGAGCGGATCCGGGAGGTTGCGCTCGCCTGCGCGGTGGTGCGGGTGCGGCCGGCGAGCATCGACGCCAAGGGGCTCAACCCGGCCAACGTCGCCGCCCTGCGCCGGGCCCTGCGCGCCCTCGAGGTCGTCCCCGACTACGCCCTGGTGGACGGCTTCAAGTTGTCCCACCTGCCTTTCCCCGCGCTGCGCGTGGTCAAGGGTGACGCCGTGTCGCTCAATGTCGCCGCGGCATCGATCGTCGCCAAGGTCCACCGCGACGCCCTGATGCGGCGCTACGCCCGGCGCTACCGCGGCTACGGCTTCGAGCGCAACGTCGGCTACGGCACGAGCGGGCACTGGGCGGCCCTGCGCCGCCTCGGGCCGTGCGCGATCCACCGCCGCTCCTTCTTCGGCGTCACGGGGTTCCCGGACCAAGATGGTGTCCTCAACCCCCGGGCGGCGCGAGACTCTGTGGGTCGGGTCGTAGCGGAGCCATACGAGGAGTCGCCATGAGCGTCGAGGACCTCGAAAAGTACGAGGCCGAGATGGAGCTCCAGCTCTACAAGGAGTACCGGGACGTGCTCCCGATGTTCCGGTACGTGGTGGAGACGGAGCGGCGCTTCTACCTGGCCAACGAGGTCAAGGTCGAGACCCGGCAGGCGGGGACCCGGGTGTGGTTCGAGGTCGAGCTCTCCGACGCGTGGGTGTGGGACATGCACCGGCCGGCCCGCTTCGTGTCCCACGTCAAGGTCGCGACCTTCAGGGACCTCAACGTCGAGGAGCTCGCCGAGCTCTCCGAGCGCGACCTGATGCCCGAACCTCCGGGCCTGCAAGGCTGACGCCTGCGGGTCCGCAGCCTGCGATGGCGGCACCGGCCGGGCTCCGGGGACCGTGTCGCACCCCACGTCTAGCCTCGGGCCGTGCACGCCCGCCAGCGGCTCGGCCGCGCCGGTGAGGATGCCGCCGCCGCCCTCCTGAGGCGGGCCGGCTTCACCGTCGTCGACCGCAACTGGTCGTGCGAGCACGGTGAGCTCGACATCGTCGCCCGCCGCGGCGACCTCGTGGTGTTCTGCGAGGTCAAGACCCGGCGCAGCGACGCCTTCGGCCTGCCCGCGGAGGCGGTCGGGTGGGACAAGCGCCTGCGCCTGCGCCGCCTGGCGGCGGCGTGGATTGCGGCGCGCGCCCCCGGCTCGGTCGAGGTGCGCTTCGACGTCGTCTCGGTGGAGGTGCGGCGCGGCCGGGCCGAGCTCACCCATATCCCAGACGCCTTCTGAAGCCCTCCGCAAGCGGCGCTGTGGCCCCGGTCTCGGCTCCGTCACAGCCCCGCCATAGGGTGGATGACGCCGCGCTCCGGGGGCCGGGATGGAGGTCCCGTGCTCGCCAAGGTCACGTCGGTCGCCCTCGTCGGCACCGAAGCGCGCCCGGTCGAGGTCGAGGTCTATCTCGGCAAGGGCCTGCCCAGCTTCAGCGTGGTCGGCCTTCCCACCCGCTCGGTGCGCGAGGCCGAGCACCGCACCCGGGCCGCCCTCGGCTCGACGCCGATCGGCTGGCCGCCGCGCCGCATCGTCGCCAGCCTCGCCCCCGGCGCCCTGCGCAAGGACGGCACCCACTTCGACCTGGCC
>CADDZG010000274.1 GCA_902812355.1 Actinomycetota bacterium
GCACCGCGGCGCGGCGCAGGGGCCCGGCCAGGACCATGGTCACGAGCCCGATCCGGGTGGTCGCGGCGGCCGCGGCGGCGAGGCTCGCCATGGGGTCCAAGGCGCCGTAGAGCAGGCGGTCTATGACCCCGAGGCTCGAGAAGCCGGCCGCCTCCGCAGCACGGGCCCAGCGCACCACGGCGGCCGGGTCGCAGCCCGGCACGCAGCCGGGCAGCCCTATGCCGACCCGCATCGGATCCCTCGAGCGCGCGTCATCACCGGCGACCCTATCGGTGAGCGCGCCGACCACGACCCCCACCGGCAGGGGCCGCCCGCTGGTAGCTTGGCAACCCATGGCGTTCACGGGGTCCGCGGCCCTGCGGCACGACTGGGATCACTTCGACCTCGATGTCTCCGGCGGGGTGGCGACGATCACCTTCAACCGCCCCGAGCGCCTCAACGCCCTCACCTTCGAGGTCTACGCCGACCTGCGCGACCTCTTCTCCGAGCTGCCCCGCCACGACGACGTCGACGTCGTCGTGCTCACCGGCACCGGGCGCGGGTTCTGCTCCGGCGGCGACGTGCACGACATCATCGGTGCCCTGCAGGGGATGGACGCGCGCTCCCGGCTGGACTTCACCCGCATGACCGGGACCGTGGTGCAGCGCATGCGTGACTGCCCCAAGCCGGTGATCGCCGCGGTCAACGGCGTGGCCGCGGGGGCCGGGGCGGTGCTGGCACTGGCCGCCGACATCCGCATCATGGCCGCGTCGGCCCGGCTGGCGCTGCTGTTCACCAAGGTGGGGCTGTCGGGGGCCGACATGGGCGTCGCCTACCTGCTGCCGCGCCTCGTCGGGCTGTCGCGCGCCACCTCGCTGCTGCTGCTGGGCGACGACATCGACGCCGCCACCTGCGCCGACTACGGGCTCGCCTACGAGGTCGTGGCGGACGACGAGCTCCCGGCCCGCACCACGGCGCTGGCCCGGCGGTTGGCCGAGGGTCCGACCTTCGCCTACGCCACGACCAAGATGCTGCTCGCGCGCGAGCTCGACACCGACCTCGCCGGCGCGATCGAGCTCGAGGCCTTCGCCCAGGCCCTGCTCATGTCGACCGCGGATCACGCCGAGTTCTACGCCGCCTTCAGAGACAAGCGCGCGCCGCGCTGGGAAGGGCGATGAGCGAGCTGCAGCCGGGCCCCCACCGGCTCCTGTCGCCGGACGGGCTCCCGCCGCCGCGCGGCTACGCGCACGCGGTCGTGGCCGCGCCGGGACGGGTGGTGGCGCTCGCCGGGCAGATCGGGGCCGACGCCTCCGGGCGCGTCGTGTCCGACGATCTCGTCGAGCAGTTCGCCGCGGCGTGCGACAACGTCGTGACCGCGCTCGCCGCGGCCGGGGCACGCCCCGAGCACGTCGTGTCGTTGCAGCTCTACGTCACCGACGTCGCCTCCTACCGCGCCCGCAGGGCCGAGATCGGCGAGGCCTACCGCGCCCGCTTCGGCAAGCACTACCCGGCGATGGCGCTGTTCGGCGTCACCGAGCTCGCCGATCCTCCGGCACTGATCGAGCTCGTGGCCACCGCGGTGATCCCGGAGAGGTAGGGCGGCTCGCCTCGCCCGCCCTCCTGCCGGCGACGCGCGCGGCAGCGGCCTCCGTGGGGTGCGGGGCGAGGATGACCGCCGGTTCGGCTTGCAGCGCACAACGACGTCGCTCGAGGCATCGCCGGACCGGAGCGTGCGCGACCCACGCGCGCTGGGGGTGAGCACGTCGGGATCTCTTCTGCGCCCGACCGCTTCCGGCCGCGAAGAGAGGAAGCCCGGCCCCGGAACGCGCCTAGGAGCCGGGGGCGGCGTACAGGGCGCGCGCCACGATCTCGCGCTGGATCTCGCTCGTGCCCTCGTAGATGCGCGTCGGGCGCACCTCGCGGTAGAGGCGCTCGAGGAGGTGGCCGCGCCGCAGGCCCTCGGCCCCGTGCACCTGGATCGCGGCGTCGATCGCTTGCTGGGCGACCTCGGTGGCGTAGAGCTTGGCCATGGCCGCGGCCGGAGCAGCACGCTCGGACCCCTGCAGGGCCGCGGCCTCGTACACGAGCAGGCGCGCGGCCGCGACGCGCGTGGCCATCTCCGCGAGGCGATGGGACACCGCCTGGAAGTCTTTGAGCGCGCGGCCGAAGGCGCGGCGGCGCGCGCTGTGCGCCACGGCCGCGTCCAGGGCGGCCTGGGCCATGCCCACGGCGAAGGCGCCGACGCTCGGGCGGAAGCGATCGAGGGTGCGCAGCGCGAGCCGCAGGCCGGTGCCGGGCGCGCCGAGCACGGCATCGCGCCCGACCCGCACCCCATCGAAGTGCAGGTTGCCGATCGCGTGCGGGGCCACGAGCTCGAGCGCCTCGCCCGATAGGCCCGGGGCGTCCCCGGGCACGGCGAAGGCGGTCACGCCCCGGCCCCCGGGACCGGGCCCGGTGCGGGCGAACACGGTGTAGACGTCGGCCTCCGGGGCGTTGGAGATCCATGCCTTGTCGCCGATGAGCCGGTAGCCATCGGCGTCGCGCTCGGCCGCCAGCGTGAGCGCGGCGGCGTCGCTGCCGGCCTCGGGCTCGCTGAGGGAGAAGG
>CADDZG010000275.1 GCA_902812355.1 Actinomycetota bacterium
GGCACGCAGCTGCTTGCCGGGCTGCAGCTGCTCCGCGAGCCCGCCCCGGGCGTCGTTGTGGGCCGCCGCCGCCATGCGCTGGCCGAGCTCACGCGCCGCATGCACCCGCAGCTGGGTCGCCTTGCCGTGGCCTCCGACCAGCGCGCGCAGCTGCGCGCGCGAGTCCGGGTCCCCCAGCGCGAGGCGGTCGGTCAGCGACAGCGTCCCCGATACCGAGCCGCCGGCCGTGGCTATCTCGTCGAGCAGGCTGCTGGTGACCCCGGCATCGGTGGACGGCAGTGAGATCACGACCACCGAGCGGCCGTGCAGCGCGCCGCGCACGAGGAAGGGCTCGACCGTCTCGGCGAAGCGCCGGTTCGCCCCCAGCACGGCGCGCAGCTGATCGTTCTCCCGGCGCAGGTGGCTGTTGGCGTCCTTGACCGCCGCGACCCTGCCCCGCAGCTCGTTGAGGAAGGGCGATCCGAACACCGCGGAGCCGAGCACGATGCCGATCGCCAGGGCGAGGAAGATGGCGATTATCGACACCAGGTGGTAGCGGAACTCGATCATGCGAACCCGAACAGAGAGTGCCGCAGATCGAACAGAAACGTGGTGACCTGGGTCCACAAGAGGTCGATCGTGAGGCGCAGCGGCTCGGAGATCCAGATCGCCACCGTCATGGTCAGGACCGCCACCGCGACCAGCAGGGCGAGATCGCGCCGGCGCACAGAGCCGCGGTACAACCGGCTCACGCCCTTGGCGTCCACCAGCACCTGCCCGACACGCAGGCGGGTGAGGAAGGTCGAGGCCATGCCGCGCCGCCCCTTGTCCATCAGCTCGACGAGGTTGGTGTGGGTGCCGACGGCGACGATCAGCTCGGCCCCCCGTTCGTATGCCAGGAGCATGGCGATGTCCTCGGACGTGCCGGCGGCCTCGAACACCTCGGCACGCAGCCCGAGCGCCGTGAGCCGCTCCAACCCCGGCGCCCGGCCCCCTTGGTAGGCGTGCACGATCAGCTCGGCCCCCGACAGCAGCGCCTCGGTGGTGACCGAGTCCATGTCGCCGATGATGATGTCGGGCTTGTAGCCGGCGTCCAGGAGCGCGTCGGCGCCCCCGTCGACGCCGATCAGGACGGGCCGCACCTCCCTGATGTAGGCGCGCAGCGCGGCGAGGTCCTCGCGGTAGTCGTAGCCCCGCACGACGACGAGCACGTGGCGCCCGTGCAGGTCGGTGCGGACCCTCGGCAGCCGCGCCGCTTCCAGCAGCACGTCGCGCTCGGCACGGATGAAGTCCATCGTGTTCTCGGCGAAGGCTTCGATGTGCGCGGCGATGCCCTGCTTGGCCCGGTCGAGACGCTGCTCGACCTCGGTCAGGGTCAGGACCCGTCCGCGGGCTATCTCATGCCGGGCGCCGTCTCCGACGACGAACACCGCCCCGCTGCCGGGATCGACCTCGAGCAGCGAGCCCTCGGGGATCGCCATCACGCCCTCGCCGGCCTCGTCGATCACGGGGATCCCGGCGGAGCACAGCAGCAGGGGGCCGAGGTTCGGGTAGCGCCCGGTGATGGAACTGTCGGCGTTGACCACCGCCGCGGCCTTGCGCCGCACCAGCCCCTCGGCCGAGATGCGGTCGATGTCGCGGTGGGAGATCACGGCGACGTCGCCGGGGTCCATGCGGCTCAGCAGCCGCTTGGTGCGACGGTCCACGCGTGCCGGGCCCCCGGGGGACGCGACCGGCTCCGGGGTGCGGCGCCGCCGGCGCAGCATCATCGGCGGGCCGCCTGACCGGTCATCTCCAGCAGCTCGCGGGCGTGCTCCCGGGCTCGATCGCTCTCGGGCAGGCCGGCGAGCATGCGCGACAGCTCCTCGACGCGCTCGTTCTCCCGCACCCGGCGGACCGCCGAGGCGCGCCGCCGCCCTCCGAATTCCGACACCACGAAGTGCGCGTCGGCGAACGCGGCCACCTGGGGCAGGTGCGTGACCACCAGCACCTGGGTACCCGAGGTCGCGAGCTGCGCCAGGCAGCGGCCGACGGCGCGCGCCGCCCGGCCCCCGACCCCGGCGTCCACCTCGTCGAACACCATCGTCGGCACGTCCCCGGCAGCTGCGCTGAGGTGCACCGCCAGGGCGATGCGGGCGAGCTCGCCTCCGGACGCGACCTTGCCCACGGGCCGCGCCGGCTCCCCGGGGGCCGTGGCGACGGCGAAGGACACGCGCTCGGTGCCGCCCTCGTGCAGTGGGACATCCTCGAGTCGCACCTCGAAGCGGGCCCCGGCGAGGGCGAGGTCGTGCAGCAGGGCCGTGACCGCGGCGGCCAGCCGCGGCGCGGCCCGCTCCCGCGCCTCGCGCAACCGCCCGGCGAGCTCGGTCGCCTCGGCGAGGTAATGCCGGGCCTCCTCCTGCAGCCGCGCCGCATCCTCGTCGGCGCTCTCGAGCCGAGCGATCTCGGCCAGCGCGCGGTCGCGATAGGCAAGGACCTCGGCCTCGTCGTCGCCGTAGCGGCGGAACAGAGCGGCGAGTTGCTGCAGGCGGCCGCGCACGCGGTCGAGCTCGCCGGGCTCGGGCTCGGGCACGCGCGCCCGCAG
>CADDZG010000276.1 GCA_902812355.1 Actinomycetota bacterium
GGCCCGGGGCAGGGGATGATCCCGCACCGCCGGGCCCCCTCGGCCTCGTGCTAGCCTCGGGCCGCCTCCGTCGGGGGCCGGGTCCCACACCTAGGGAGCGGACGCTATGGGTCTGAGGGTCTTCGGAGCCACGGTGGCGGTCCTGCTGGTGGCCTACGCGGTCCTGCGCTACCGGCGCCAGCAGCTACGGCGCGGCGAGGTCCTGCTCGTCGCCGTGGTGTCGGCCGCGCTCGTGGCCATGGCGATAGCCCCGGCGATCGTCAACCCGGTCCTCGGCAGCCTCGGCTTCCAGCCCGGCAACGAGCGCCGCATCATCGGTCTGCTGGTCATCGCCAACGTGCTGAGCTTCGCCCTGCTCTTCAGGGGTTTCTCGCGCGACGACTCGCTCTACGACGAGGTCGGGGCCCTGGTCGATTCGCTCGCCCTCAAGCGCCTCGAGGACTCCGGACAGACGATCCCTCACGACTGCTGCGCGGTCGTGATCCCCGCCTACAACGAAGCCGACACGCTGCCGGCGGTGCTCCACCACATGCCCGACGACGTCTGCGGGCTCAAGGCCGTGCCGATAGTCGTGGCCGACGGTTGCACCGACGCCACCGAAGCCGTGGCCGTGGCGGCCGGGGCGGTGGTCATCAGGCGCAACCTCCGGCGCGGATCGGGGGCCGCGGTGCGGGTCGGGTACCGTGCGGCGCTCGACGCGGGCGCCCGGGTCGTGGTGACCCTGGACGCCGACGGCCAGCACGACCCGCGCGAGATGGAGCGCCTGGTGCGCCCCCTGCTCGACGGAGAGGCCGACATGGTCCAGGGCTCGAGGGTGCTCGGCGCTTTCGAGGTCGAATCCGGGGTGCGCCACGCCGGTGTCAAGGTCTTCGCCCGGCTGCTTACCAGTCTCGGGCGCACCAGGATCACCGACCCCTCGACCGGCTACCGGGCCATGACCGCGGCGGCCCTGCGCCGCCTCGACCTGCGTCAGGACCAGTTCTACGTGTCCGAGATCATCCTCGACTCGTCCCGCAAGGGCCTGAGCGTGGTCGAGGTGCCGATCACCCTGCGGCGGCGAGCGAGCGGCACGACCAAGAAGCCGAGCACCCTGCGCTACGCGTGGGGCTTCAGCAAGGCGGTCGTGCGCACCTGGTTCCGCTGACCCGGACCGCTCAGTCCTCGGCCGCCGACAGCAGGTAGTCCTCGGCCTCGTCGTCCCACCTGAGCGACACGACCCCGCGTGCGTCGGCCGCCTTGACGAACTGCAGAAACCCCCCGTAACCGAAGTCCTTCTCGGAGAAGTCGGGTTGGCGCTTGCGCAGCTGGTCCTTGAGGCCGGACAGCGGAGGCGGCCCCTGGCGCTCCTCGAGGTCGGAGACGACGTCGCGCAGCAGCTCGAAGGCCTGCTCCTCGCTGCCGCCGCCCGCCGGGAAGTCGACCACGGGGTCGCCCTCGGCCGAGCCCTCACGCAGGGTCACGACCCCGATCGACTCGAGGTGGCGCATCAGCTCGCCCCAGGCGCGGAAGCCGTAGTCGCCCTCCGAGAAGGTCGGATCTTTGCGCAGCACGGCGCGCTTGACCATCGACGACAGCACCGGCCCGTCGGTGAGCCGCTGCAGCCCGGCGAGGGTCTGGGTCACGATGCGCGACAGCTCGGACATGTCCGATCGTTGCTCGGCCGGCACGCCCTGTCCGTCGCCCTCGCCGCGGCGCCGGCGCGGCCGGGCGGTGCCGGGACCCAACAGACCCTCGTAGAAGATGAACTCGTCGCACGCCCCCGGCAGCAGCTCCGAGGTCGATCCCTCGACCCCCACGCCGATCACGCGCTTGTTGAGCTCCCTCAGCTTGAGCACCAGCGGGGTGAAATCCGAGTCGCCCGAGGCGATCACGAAGGTGGTGACGAAGTCGCGCGAGAAGGCGAGCTCGACCGCGTCCACGGCGAGCTTGATGTCCGCCGCGTTCTTGCGCACCATCCCGGTGCGCTGGGGGATCTCGATCATCTCGATCCGCTGGCCGACGAGGGCCTGGCGGTGCTCGGCGAACAGGTTCCAGTCGGCGTAGGCCCGCCGCACCACGACCCGGCCCCGCTCGGACAGGGCGTTCATGATCACCGCCATGTCCAGCCGCTCGCCGCGGTCGCGCGCCCCCAGGGCGATGTTCTCGAAGTCGACGAACAGGGCTATGCGTTCCTCGTCATCGGGCATGTCGCTCAGCCTCCCCCATGTCCGGCCCGGCCGCAGCCACCGGCTGCTCTGCGACCGGTACCTCTTCGATGTACGGCGGGTCGGCGACGGCCCGCAAGGCCACCCGTCCCTCCGCCAGTGCCACGAGATCGCGGCCGGCGACGTCGGCCCGCCAGCCCCGCAGCAGGCGCAGGTCGCTCCCGCGCTGCCCGGAGTAGACGGCCACCAGCAACGACTCGAGATCGGCGCGGGTCGCCACCAGCTCGGCGGCGATCCCGGCCTGCTCGCAGCGGGCCCGCAGCAGTGCATCCGCAAGGCCCACGGTGGCGCGCGCCCGGTTCTGCACGGCGCGCGCCACCGTGGGCCTTGC
>CADDZG010000277.1 GCA_902812355.1 Actinomycetota bacterium
GGCCGACCACCACGACCACGCCCGCCCCCGCGCATGCCGCCACGGCCCGCTCCAGCAGGGTGCGTCCTCCGACCCGCAGGTCGAGCTTGTCCGCGCCCATGCGGCGCGACGCGCCCCCGGCCGGGATCACCGCGTCGAAGGGACCCATCAGCGGCACGCTACCCCCGCCGCGCGCCGCGTACAGTCGGTGACGTGCGCACCGAGCTCTCCCCCCGCTTCCTCGCCGCCTGCCGGGGCGAGCCGACCGACGCGGTCCCGGTGTGGTTCATGCGCCAGGCGGGGCGGAGCCTGCCCGAGTACCGCGCGCTGCGAGCGCGGCATCCGATCCTCGAGCTGTGCCGCACACCCGAGCTCGCCGCCGAGGTGACCCTGCAGCCGGTGCGACGGTTCGGCGTCGACGCCGCGGTCCTGTTCTCGGACATCGTGGTGCTGCTGCAGGCGATGGGGGTGCGGCTCGACATCGTCGAGGGCCGTGGGCCGGTGATCGCCGAGCCGCTGCGCAGCGCGACCGACGTGTCCCGCTTCGGGGTCCCCGACGTGCGCAGCGAGCTCGCCGACGTCCTCGAAGCGGTACGCATCGTGGCGGCAGAGGCCGGCGTCCCGGTGATCGGCTTCGCCGGCGCCCCCTTCACCCTCGCCTCCTACCTGATCGAGGGAGGTCCGTCCAAGACCCACGCACGTACCAAGGCGTTCATGTACTCGGAGCCCGGGGCGTGGCATGCGCTGCTGTCGAGCCTCGCCGCGGCCGCCGCCGAGCTCCTGGTCGCCGAGGTCGAAGCGGGGGCGGGGGCGGTGCAGGTGTTCGACTCGTGGGCCGGGTTCCTCGCGCCCGCCGACTACGAGGCCTACGTGCTGCCCCACGTGCGCAGGATCTTCGACGCGGTGGCCCCTTCGGGGGCGGTGGGCATCGTCTTCGGCGTCGGCACCGGCGAGCTGCTCGGGCTGCTGGCGGCGAGCGGAGCAGACGTGATCGGCGTCGACTGGCGCGTCCCCTTGGACGCGGCGCGGGCACGCGTCGGCCCCCGGCCCGCCCTCCAGGGCAACCTCGACCCCGCCGCTTGCCTCGCGCCTCCCGAGGTCATGGACCGGCTGGCGGCCGACGTGTTGAGACGAGGCGGGGGCCGGGCCCACGTGTTCAACCTCGGCCACGGGGTTCTGCCCGAGACCAACCCCGATGCGCTCGCCCGGCTCGTCGAGCTCGTGCACTCGTGGAGCCCTGATGGCTGAGCGCGCCGTGCTGGCACTCGCCTACGGCACGCCGCGGTCGCTCGACGACGTCGAGCGCTACTACACCGACATCCGCGGCGGCCGCCGGCCGGCCCCCGAGGCCCTCGAGGAGCTCACCTCCCGCTACCGCGCGATCGGGGGCCGCTCGCCGCTGCTCGAGATCACCGAGGCACAGGCACGCGGGATCGCCGCGCGCCTCGGCGTCCCGGTGTTCGTCGGACAAAAGCACTCGCCGCCGACGATCCCCGACGCGGTCGCGAAGCTGCGCGCCGAAGGGGTCTCCGAAGCGGTCGGGCTCGTGCTGGCCCCCCACTACTCGCGCCTCAGCGTCGGCGACTACGAACGCAGGGTGCGCGACGCGGCCGCCGCTGCGGGATGGGAGGGGCGGCTCATGATCGTGCGCTCGTGGCACCGCGAGCCCGGCTACATCTCTTTGCTGACCCGGCGGGTCCACGACGCGCTCGGCACGCTGCCGGCGCAGGCGCGACCCGGCGCGGTCACCGTGTTCACCGCTCACAGCCTCCCGCAGCGCATAGTCGCCGAGGGCGATCCCTACCCGGCCCAGCTCGAGGAGACTGCCCGCCTGGTGGCGGCGGCCGCCGGTCTCGGCCACTGGCGCACCGGATGGCAAAGCGCCGGTCGCACCGCGGAAGCGTGGCTCGGGCCCGACATCCTCGACATCGTGCGCGACCTCGCGCGCCGGGACGTACCCGGGGTCGTGGTGTGCCCGTGTGGCTTCGTCGCCGATCACCTCGAGATCCTCTACGACCTCGACATCGAGGCCTCCCGGCTCGCCGGCGAGCTCGGCATCGTCTTCGCCCGCACGGCCTCGCCCAACGACGACCCCGCGCTGCTGGACACCCTGGCGGAGGTGTGCGCGCGAGCCTTCGCCGAAGCCTCGGTCGGACCATGAAGCCGAACGTGCGGGTAGCGGTGGTGGGCGGTGGCGTCACCGGGCTCGTGGCGGCGCGCGATCTCGTGCGCGCCGGGCGCGACGTGATCCTGTGCGAGGCGGGACCGCGCCTCGGCGGCAAGGTCCTCACGCTGAGGCTCGCCGGAGTTCCGGTCGAGGCCGGACCGGACTGGTTCCTCACGCGCAACCGCGCCCTCTACGACCTCGTCGCCGAGCTCGGGCTCGGCGACCTGCTCGTACAGCCGGCGCGCGGCGGAGCCTCGATCTACTCGCGGGGCCGGCTGCTGCCGCTGCCTACGAGCACCGTGCGCGGCATCCCACTGCGCCCGAGTGACGCCCGCCGGGCCGGCCTGCTCAGCCGGCGCGGCGCGCTGAGGGCGTCCGCCG
>CADDZG010000278.1 GCA_902812355.1 Actinomycetota bacterium
CACCCGGGCCGGGCGGGCGAGCCGCAGGGCGGCCCGCTCCAGGTGCATCGTGGTCACGGTGCGGGGCGCGAGGTCGGCGCCGATCAAGGCGCACAACGTCACGCCGGAGCCGGCCACGATCTCGCCCCAGCCGTGCAGGTGCTCGAGGGCCAGTCCCGCGGCCAGCACCGCCGCGACCACGTCGGCGACGACCGTCACGGTCACCGCCGCGGTCATGTGCACCGCCGGGTCCTCGACCACCCGCACCAGCGCCTCGCCGGCGCCGCCGGCGCCCTGAGCGAGAGCGTGAGCCCGCACCCGGGTCACCCGCTGCAGCACGGTCTGCACCGCGGCGGCCAGCCCGGCCAGCGCCAGGGCCACGACGATCACCGCGATGCGAGCGAGATCGGAGGCCACGTCGCTATCTCGCGGCGCGCCCGAAGGAGTTCATCGCTGCGACCAGGCGGCGATCCATCTGGGCCCGGTCCTCGGGGCCCTGATGGTCGTAGCCGAGCAGGTGCAGGATCCCATGCACCACGAGGGTGTCGATCTCGTGTTCCAGGCTGTGGCCCAGGGTGGCGGCGTTGGAGGCCGCAACCTCTGGGCACACCACGACGTCACCAAGGAGATAGGCGTCTTCATCGTCGTCGTCCTCGGCGTCCTCGTTCATGGGGAAGGCGAGCACGTCGGTGGCGCGGTCGTCCCCGGCGAAGCGCGCGTTCAGGCGCCGGATGTGCGCGCGTGTGACGAACAGGACCGACAGCTCGCTGTCGGGATCGGCCTCCTCGAGCTCGAGCACGTGACGGGCGAGGGCCGCGACCCTGGCCTCGTCCACCGGGAGGTCCTGCTCGTTGGCGACGAAGACGTCCACTACCCCTCTGCCGGCGTCTCGGCGTAGCGGCGGTACGCCTCGACGATGTCCTGCACGATCCTGTGCCGTACGACGTCGCGCGCGTGCAAGCGAGTGAACGCCACCCCTTCGACCTCGGACAGGATCTCCTCCACCACCACCAGCCCGGAGCGCTTGCCGGGGGGCAGGTCGACCTGGGTCACGTCGCCGGTAACCACCGCCTTGGACCCGAAGCCGATCCGGGTGAGGAACATCTTCATCTGCTCCGGCGTGGTGTTCTGCGCCTCGTCTAGGATGATGAAGGCGTCGTTGAGGGTGCGCCCGCGCATGAACGCCAGCGGAGCGATCTCGATCGTGCCGCGCTCGGTGTAGCGCCGGAACGTCTCCGGCTCGAGCATCTCGTAGAGCGCGTCGAACAGGGGCCGCAGATAGGGGTCCACCTTGGCGGCGACGTCGCCGGGCAGGAAGCCGAGCCTCTCCCCCGCCTCAACCGCCGGGCGGGTGAGCACTATGCGGGACACGCTCTGGTCCTTGAGCGCCCGGATCGCCATGGCCACCGCCAGGTAGGTCTTGCCCGAGCCGGCCGGCCCGATCCCGAACACGATCGTGTTGCGGCGCATCAGGTCGACGTACTCCTTCTGGCCCGGGGTCTTGGGACGCAGCGGCTTGCCCGTGTGGGTCACGAGCACGGTGTCGCCCAGCACCTCCGAGGGCCGCAGGCTGGGGTCGGCCTTGAGCATGTCGATCGAGCGGCCGACCGCGTCCTCGGTGAGCGTGTGGCCCTGCTCGAGCAGGGCCAGCAGCTCCTCGAACAGACGCGCGACACGTTCGGTCTCGGCGGTCTCCCCGGAGATCACGATCTCGTTGCCGCGCACGAGGATGTTGGTTGAGAACGCGGCCTCGATCAGCTTGAGGAGCTCGTCCCTGGCCCCCACCAGACGCACCATGTCGTGGTGGCCGGGCACCAGGATCTTGAGTTGGGTGGTCGTGAGCATCGATCGGTCTATGGTCCGATCGTACCGCGGCACCCACCCACCCCCGCGGCGGCGGAGAGTTCGGCAGGTCTCGGCCCGGGGGCCACGGCCGCGCCGCTGCGTCCGGCGAACGGGTGGGTCTCGGCCCGGGGGCCACGGCCGCGCCGCTCCCGCGAACGGGTGGGTCTCAGCCCGGGGGCCACGACATCGGCCGGCCCCCGAGCAGGTGCACATGAAGGTGATCGACGCTCTGGCCCGCATCGGGGCCGACGTTGGTGACGACCCGGTAGCCGCGCTCGAGGCCCTCGTCGGCGGCGAGCTGCGCGATCACCGCGAACATATGCCCGAGCAGGGGGCCTTCGTCGTCGCCCAGCTCCCGGGCCGAGGCGATGTGCCGTTTGGGGATCACCAGGATGTGGGTCGGGGCCTGGGGGTTGATGTCGCGGAAGGCGACGAGCCGGTCGTCTTCCACGACCCGGTCCGCTTCCACCGAGCCCTCGGCGATCCCGCAGAACAGGCAATCGCTCATCCCTTCCCTCCTTGTCACCCGTCCTCGTCCCCGTGGCTGCGACCGGCCCCGGCTCCGGCGCCGACCGGCAACCTACCGCAGGCCCTCCGCGGCGGCACAGAGACCGCCGCCGTCAGCCGAGCACACCGTAGTGGAAGGCCAGCGCGGCGACCGCCGCGGGGGCGGCGTGCTCGGTGCGCAGGATGCGG
>CADDZG010000279.1 GCA_902812355.1 Actinomycetota bacterium
GCTCCAGGCGGTGCCCCGGGCCCCCGGAGCCCGGCACGCGGCGGTTCGGCGGCGGCCGCGAGGCCGTCGAGCGCCTTGCGCTGCTGATCGAGGAAGGCACGCAGCCGGTGGATCAGCTCGGTCTCGTAGGCGCGCAGCTTCTCGATGTTCTGGTCCAGCTCGCGCTTGCGCAGCGTGTGCTCGCGATCGGCCTCGAGCGTGCGCCGGCGGATCTCGGCCTCGAGCTGTGCGGTCCGCTCACGCGCCTGCTCGTCGGCCTCGCGCGCCCGCTTGCGCGCCTCTTCGACCAGCTGCTCGGCCTTCGCCTTGGCTTCGGCGATCGCCTCCTCGGCGGCGCTCTGGGCCGTGATCAGCGTCTTTTTGAGCATCTCCTCGGTGCTGCGGCTCGCCGACACCGCCGCCTCGAGGTCCGACACGCGCGACCGCAGGGCGTCGTTCTCCCGCCGCAGGGCGTCTATCGTGTCGGCGACGCGGTCGAGGAAGTCGTCGACTTCCTCCTGGTCGTAGCCGCGCCAGGCGTCGTGGAACAGCTTCTCGTGGACGTCGCGGGCGGTGAGATCCATGCGAGCAGTATGGCAGACCGGCGGCGCGTCACGACGGCTCGTCCTACAGCAGGGCCTGCTGGATCACGACCAGCACGAGGAACACGATCAGGGGGGAGAGGTCGAACCCGCCCACCGGGGGCACGTAGCGGCGCACCACGCGCAGCACCGGCTCGGTGAGCCTGTAGATCACGTCGATCACCGGGTACAGGGCCGAGGGCGGGCGCCAAAACTGGGTCGTCCACGACAGGATCACCCGCGCCAGCAGGATGTAGTAGTAGATCTGCAGCAGGAGGCTGACGAGCCCCAGGACGCCCACGCCCGAAGCCGTCTAGGCGTGGTGGAAGAAGCCGCGCTCCTCGAGGAAGCGGCGCGGCTCCTCGGCAGAGAACTGCACCCCTGCCGGCGTGATCAGGAAGACATCCGACACCGTCCGGGCCGTCCCCTGCAGCCCGAAGGCGAGCCCGAAGGCGAAGTCCTTGAGACGCCGGCGCAGGCGGGGCTCGACCCCGTCGAAGTTGATGAACACGGAGTACCCCTCGCGGAAGCGCTCGCCGATCTCCTTGGCGTAGATCTCGAACGCCTCCTGCTCGTCGCGGTAGGTCGTGGGGTGCACGACGTGGAAGCGGGCGGAGGGCGTCGCCGGCATCGAGCGCACGACCGCGTCGCGCCCGCGGCGCCCGTCGCGCGGCTCGACCTCCTGGAGACGGCGCAGGGCGGGGCGCCGTTCGGGCTCCTCGGGCTCGACGTCCTCGTAGGCGTAGTCGTCGAGGTCGTCCTCCTCGACGAGCCCGAGATAGAGCAGCGTCTTGCGCCAGATCCCGGCCATGGGCCGAGGATATCCCGGCCCGGGAGGCAGGGCACGTCAATCGCCACGTGGCGCCGGGGTGCGGGGCGCACGGGGGCCGAAGATGGCTTCGCCGACGCGCACGATCGTCGCCCCCTCGGAGATCGCCACCTCGAAGTCACCGCTCATGCCCATCGACAGCTCGGTCGCCGACGGGACCCGGGCGGCGATCGCGTCGCGCAGGCGGGCGAGCGCGGCGAAGTACGGCCGCGCCTGCTCCGGGTCCGGTGCCGGCGGGGGCATCGTCATCAGGCCCCGGACCTCGAGGCCCTCGAGCGCCTGCGCCTCCTCCGCCAGCGCCGCCGCGTCCTCCGGAGCGACCCCGTGCTTGGTCGCCTCCCCGGACACGTTGACCTGCACCAGCACCGCCTGAGTGCTGTCCGCTCGGGCCGCGAGCCGGGCCACGCGCCGGGCGAGCGCGAGGCGGTCGAGCGAGTGGATCAGGTGGACGCGGCCGGCCACGGCGGCGGCCTTGTTGGACTGCAGGTGGCCGACGAAGTGCCAGCGCGGCGACCCGGGGACCTGCGGCATCTTGGCCACCAGCTCCTGCACCCGATTCTCGCCGACGTCGGCGACCCCGGCGCCGACCGCCGCAGCGACCGCCTCGGGCGGGAAGGTCTTGGACACCGCCACCAGGGTGATCCCCGACGGGTCGCGGCCGGCGGCGCGTGCCGCGTCGGCGATCCGGGCTCGCACCCGTTGCACGCGCCGTGCGATCCCGGCGGCATCGACCGCGGCTCCGGCGGTCACGGGGCCGGGACGAGGCTCACGAAGCCCCCCTGTCTCCCGCCGCCGCGATCGCGCCGGTGCGAGTACAGCAAGCTCGGATGGCACGCGGTGCACAGACCGCACGCGGCGATGCGTTCGACGCCGGCGGCGCGCAGGGCCGCGACCGCGGCATCGCAGACGTCGACGTGACGCCCGCCGGCGGCCGGGAGCCCGGCCGCGGCGAAGGCGTCGATCACCTCGGGACCGACCTCGTAGCAGCAGGCGCGGATGCACGGCCCCACCCACGCGGCCTCGGCC
>CADDZG010000280.1 GCA_902812355.1 Actinomycetota bacterium
GGCCCGGGGCGGCCCGGCCGCCGGCGGGGTCCGAACGCGGGCCGACGCGTGTCCGGGCGATGCCTCCGGTGCGCAAGCTCGCCCGGCGGCTCGGCATCGACCTCACCCGGGTCCAGGGCAGCGGTCCCCACGGACAGGTCCTGCGCGAGGACGTCGAGGCCTACGCCGGAGGTTTGCGGGCCCCCGCACCGGAGCCCACGGGCGGGGCACCGGAGCCCACGGGCGGTGAGCGGCGCGAGCCGCTGCGCGGTGTACGGCGACTGATCGCCGAGCGCATGGCCCTCGCACAGCGCAACATCCCCGCGGTCACCCACGTGGAGGAGTGCGACGTCACCGAGCTCGACGCCACCCGCCGCATCGTCAACCAGCGCGGCGAGGCCGCGGTCAAGCTCACCTTCCTGCCCTTCGTGGTCAAGGCAGCGGCCCTCGCCCTGCGCGACCACCCCCTGCTGAACGCGTCGCTGGACGAGCAACGAGGAGAGATCGTCCTCTACGACCGCTACGACATCGGCATCGCGGTGGATACCCCCGCCGGTCTCATGGTGCCAGTGGTACGCGCAGTGGACCGCAAGGGCGTGCCCGAGCTCGCCGAGGAGATCGCTCGACTCGCCGAGGGTGCCCGTGCCGGGACCCTGACCCACGACCAGCTGACCGGGGGGACCTTCACCGTCACCAGCCCCGGCGCGTTCGGCGGCGTGATGGCGACGCCGATCATCCTGCATCCGCAGAGCGCGATCCTCGGCGTGCACAAGGCGACCGATCGTCCGGTGGTGCGGGACGGTCAGATCGTGGTCCGCCGGGTGATGAACCTGTCGATCACCTTCGATCACCGCGTCATGGACGGGATGCACGCGGCTCGCTTCATCGCCGACGTCGTCGCCCTGCTCGAGCACCCCGCGGTGCTCGCCCTGCGTTGCTAGGGCCTCGCCGCGGGGCGGCCCCCGGGTCGGGCGTGCAACACTGGGAGGCGTGACCCCACCGACGACGTCCCGTACCCAGACGCCACCCGGCGGCCCGGCGCATCAGACCCCTGCCCAGCGGCGCCGCACGGTGAGGCTGTTCGTCGCCGGGATCGCGATCGCGGTAGCGCTCGGCGTGATCGGCGCGTGGGGCGTGGTACGAGGTCAGAACCTGCCCGACTCACCGCTGCAGCAGCACAAGCAGGGCCAGATGCACCGCGATCCCTTCGGCTTCTGAGGGCGGGCCTCCGGGGATCAGTAGTAGCTCTGGAACAGCTTGGCGGCCACCACCACACCGACGACGACGATGACCCAGCGCAGCACGGTCGGCGACAGTCGCCGGCCGATCACCGCCCCCGCCTGGCCCCCGACGATCGCGCCGCCGGCGATCAACCCGGCCACCACCCAGTAGACGTGCGCCACGACCATGAACAGGATCGCCGCCACCGCGTTCACGAGGGCGGCGAGCACGTTCTTGGTGCCGTTGAGGCGCTGCAGGTGGTCGTCGACGAAGATGCCGAGCAGCGCCAGCAGGATCACGCCCTGGGCCGCCCCGAAGTAGCCGCCGTAGACTCCCGTGAGCAGCACGGTGCTCCACAGCACCGCCGTGTTGCCGCGGCCGCGCCCCTCGGCACTCTCGACCGCAAGGCGCCGTTGCAGCCACGGCTGGGCGATCACGAGGCCCACCGCGATCAGAATCAAAAACGGCACGACCCGCTCGAACGACCGCGGTGGGAGCACCAGCAGCAGCACCCCGCCGGTGATGCCGCCGATCGCGCTGGCGGCCCCGAGACGCATCACCCGCCCGCGCTGCCCCTCGAGTTCGCGCCGGTAACCGACCGCCCCGCTCACCGAGCCCGGCACCAGCCCGACCGTGTTGGACACGTTGGCTTGCACGGGGGGAAGCCCGAAGGCGAGCAGGGTCGGGAAGGTGACCAACGAACCCGAGCCCACTATCGTGTTGATCGTCCCGGCCGCCAGCCCGACCCCGGCGATGGCGGCCATCTCCCACCAGTCCAGGCGCGCTCCTAGAAGGCCGGGGGGTCGCTGGCAGGGAACGAGTCGCGCGACGTCTCCTCGACCAAGGCGTCGTCGTCCATCTCGACCTTGTGATCGCCTCCCGGCGCTGTGGAGTGCTTGGCCGGTACCCGCTCGGGATCGGCCTCGCCGCCACTACGCCCTTCGCCGCTGCGCCGCTCGTCATCATGTGGCTCTTCCATGCCCTCGATGCTCCCACCCCCGGCGACGCCTTCGGAACCGGCCACCGCCGGACGCTGCAAGCGCAGGCGCACGCCCGCCCACTGCGAGCGCGACGCGGGATGGTCGCGGCGAGCGTGCGCGCCGCGCGATTCCGTGCGCAGCAGCGCGGCGCGGGCGATCGCCCGGGCGACT
>CADDZG010000281.1 GCA_902812355.1 Actinomycetota bacterium
GCGACGCCGCTCGGCCCGAAACCATCACGAGGCACCAGCGCCGGGCCCGGCGGGCTTGCGGTCGAGGGGGCGTTGCGGCACCAGCGACGCTTCCTCGAGGGCCCGGCGCGGCCCCGACCACGGCCCCGGCGGGGCGGTCACGAGGTCGGCGAGGCGGTAGGCGATCGCTTCGTAGTTGACGCGCCACCCCCTGAAGTGCGGCCACGCGTCCTCCGGGCTGCGCTCGCGCGCGAAGCCGGCGTCGTCGAGACGCTTGATCGCGCCGCGGAACTCTTCGAAGGTCAGCAGGATCGGGTCGTCCGGGGACGGATCGGGGTCGTAGGGCAACCCGAGGACGTCGGCGACGTCGCGCAGGCAGGTGAAGCCCATCCGCAGGCAAAGGCGCGCCTGAGCCGGCGCGGCGGCGGGGCACAGGGCGAGATGTAGCGCGGCGGCGTCGAGCACCGCGAGCAGGGCCAGGACCCACGACCTCAGGGGATGCGGGGATCTGAAGAAGACGAGGACCGGGTAGTTGGTGTGGCTCTCGGCGACGTCGGCCGACCACTCCTCCCAGCGACCGTAGAGATCGGGCAGGCGATCGACGATGCCCACGAGCTCGTGGCGGGCGAGGATCTCCGGCCCCCACGCCGGCGCCCCGGCCCGGGACTGCAGCAGGGTGACGAGCGTCTCCCGGCGGTTGAAGGCGCCGTAGAGGGCGGGCAGGTAGCCGATCAGCAGGGCGACGGTGCCAAGGCCGGCCGCGGCGGCGCACAGGTCCACCGCCATGGCCGCCGGCGCGCGGTGGGCAACGACCCCGAGGGTGAGCAGCGACGAGCCGCTCTCGCGCAGGACGCGGGTGAGGTCCGCCCCGGTCAGCGGCAGCAGGATCAAGCCGAAGCCGATCAAAAACAGCACCAGCCACACGGCGAGGAACGACAGCACGCCGAACGGAGCCGCCAAAGACAGCAGGCGATCCCGGGCCTCGTAGCTCGGCATCCTGCGCGCCACCGCCTCGGCGAAACCGCGCACCGCCCCGAAGACCGTGCCGGGCAGCCGGGTCTGGGCCCGCTGGGGGACGACGAGCGTGTAGCACATGCTGCGCGCCGTCACCAGCACCAGCACCACCCCCGCGGCCAACCCCAGCCAGCGCAGGGCCGTCACCGGATATGCTGCGTGACGAGCATGACCGGCATCCTAGGTCGCGGGTCGGACGGGGGTGGACCGTGCCGCACGTCTTCAGCATCACGGCGATCCAGGGCGACATCACCGATCAACAGGTCGATGCCGTCGTCAACGCCGCCAACCACAGCCTCATGGGGGGCGGAGGCGTGGACGGCGCGATCCACCGGCGCGGGGGGCCACGCATCAAGGAGGAGTGCAAGCGCCTGCGGGCCGAGCGCTACCCCGACGGCCTGCCCACCGGCCAGGCGGTGGCGACCACCGCCGGCGATCTCCCCGCACGCTGGGTGATCCACACCGTGGGTCCGACCTACTCGCGCTCCGAGGACCGCTCCCACCTCTTGGCCTCGTGCCACACCGAGGCGCTGCGGGTCGCCGACGAGCTCGGGGCCAAGAAGGTGGCCTTCCCTGCGATCTCGACCGGCGCCTATGGCTACCCCCTCGAGGAGGCCGCGCCGATCGCCGTGCGCGCGGTGATGGACGCCGACACCCATGTCGAAGAGGTCCGCTTCGTCCTCTTCGACGCCGACGCCCACCGCATCTACGAAGACGCACTGCGCGCTGCGCAGGGCTCCGGCTGAACGGCCGGGTTCACGGGCAACGGCGTCCCGAGCAGGTACGCGCGCGTTGCAGCGCGCGATGCAGGGCATGTACCCGCGAGGACGGCAGCCGCCGGCGCGGGCCAGCAGGTTGTGCCAGCAGGTTGTGCCAGCAGGTTGTGCAGCTCGCCGGGATCGGTGCGCTGGTCGTAGTAGTCGCGAAACAGCGGCCGTCCCGAGTGTGCGTAGTACTCGGTGTACTGGTAGCCGTGGGCGTAGAAGGACGCCCACGAGGGAACGGTGGTCGGATGCAGGCGGACCGGGTGGAAGTATTCGAACAGCAGCCGCGACCGCTCGGGTGGGTGCAGAAGTCCCGCGACGTCTATCAACGAGCGGCCGTCCAGGGGTGCGTTGGGATGGGGCAGGTCGGCGACGCGCAGAATCGTCGGCGCGATGTCGATGTTTGCGACGATGCGGCGGGACACCGAACCTGCCCGCACGTGGCCCGGCCAGCGCACGAAGAAGGGCACTTTGACCGAGCGGGTGTAGGGCTTGAGCTTGCTCTCGAGCCGGTGCTCGCCCCACATGAAGCCGTTGTCGGACATGTAGAACGCGAGGGTGTTCTGCAGCTCGCCGCTCCGT
>CADDZG010000282.1 GCA_902812355.1 Actinomycetota bacterium
GTGCGGGGGCTCGGTCCCAGGCGGGTGCGGGAGAGCGGGTCGGGTTCGGGCAGCGGGTCGGGTTCGGGCAGCGGGTCGGCGGCCGGGGTCACGCGCCATGCGCGTGCGGGGGTCGCGCGATCTGCTTGCGCGTTCGCCGCCCCCACCCGCATCAGTAGACGATCTTGGAATACCTGGCGAGCTTCTCGAGGCTGTGCTGCGCGTCGATCATGCGCACGGTCCCCGAACGCGACCGCATCACGATCGATTGCGTCGTCGCGTAGTCCTCCCTGTACTGGACCCCGCGCAGGAAGTCTCCGCCGGTAACCCCGGTGGCGGCGAAGAAGACGTTGTCGCCCGACACGAGGTCGTCGATGGTGAGGACCTGGTCCGGCTCGAAGCCATGCTGGACCAACGCCTCGCGCTCGTCCTCGTTGCGAGGCCACAGCCGGCCCTGGATCGCACCGCCCAGACACTTGAGCGCGCACGCGCTGATCACGCCCTCGGGCGTGCCCCCGATCCCGAACAGGACGTCAATGCCGGTGCTCGGACGCGCCGCCGCGATCGCCGCGGCGACGTCCCCATCGGTGATGAAGCGGATCCGGGCCCCCGCCTCCCTTATCTCCTTGACCAGCTGCTCGTGCCGCGGCCGGTCGAGCAGGATCGCTGTGAGATCCTCGACATCGGTGCGCTTGGCTTTGGCGATGCGAGCCAGGTTCTCGCCCACCGGGGCTTCGATGTCGATCACGTCCGCAGCCTCGGGCCCGACCGCGATCTTCTCCATGTATACGGCCGGCCCGGGATCGAGCATCGTGCCGCGCTCCGAAAGCGCCACCACCGCGATCGCTCCGTTCATGCCTTTGGCAGTGAGCGTCGTGCCGTCGATCGGGTCGACCGCGATGTCGACCACCGGCGGCTCCCCGTTGCCGATCTCCTCGCCGTTGAAGAGCATCGGAGCCTCGTCCTTCTCGCCCTCGCCAATCACCACGATGCCGTCCATCGACACCGTGTCCAGCATCAGACGCATCGCATCCACGGCCGCCTGGTCCACCGCCTCCTTGTCGCCCCGGCCCATAAAGCGCGCCGCGGCCAGGGCGGCCGCTTCGGTGACCCTGACGAGCTCCATCGCCAGGTTGCGGTCGGGCGCCTCTCCGTCTCGCTCCGGCATGGTCGCCTCCCCCGGTGATGGTCGCGGGCCCGGCCTCGCTCCCGAGCCCCTGGTGGTTAGACGAGCGTACCGGGTAAGAAGCGTGCCGACATGCCCAGACTGCGCCGCAGCGACCCGTCGGTCCCCGGCATCGTAAGACGCCGCAGGGGACGGGGTTTCGAGTACTTGGATGCGACCTCACGCGCTCGCATAAGCGACCCCGAGACCCTGCAACGGATCAAGGATCTGGTGATCCCGCCGGCGTGGAGCAACGTGTGGATCTGCCCCGACCCGCTCGGACACCTCCAGGCGGTCGGCACCGACGCGGCCGGGCGCCGCCAGTACCGTTACCACCCCAACTGGCGGCTGCGGAAAGACCGCGAGAAGTTCGAGCGGATGCTGGCCCTCGGCCGGATCCTCCCCGAGGTCCGCTCGGTGTGCTCCGCCGACCTCGCCGGCACCGAGCTCACCCGCCGCCGCGTGCTTGCCTGCGCGGTGCGTCTGCTCGACAGGGGCTTCTTCAGGATCGGCTCGGAGGCCTACGCGGAGCAGAACGAGACCTACGGCCTCGCCACGATACGCAAGAACCACGTGAGGGTGGACGGGGACGTGATCACCTTCGACTTCACCGCCAAGGGAGGCAAGCGGCGCCTGAGCTCGGTCGTCGACCCCGAGGTGGCACAAGCCGTCGCCGAACTCAAGCGGCGGCGCTCGGGGGGGCCCGAGCTGCTCGCCTACCGCGTCGGACGGCGCTGGAGGGACGTGCGCTCGGCCGACATCAACGCCTACATCAAAGAGGTCACCGGCGGCGACTTCACCGCCAAGGACTTCCGCACGTGGAACGCCACCGTGCTCGCCGCGGTCGCCCTCGCGGTTTCCGCCCCGAGCGCCAGATCCCGCACCGCCCGCAAGCGGGCCATCAGCCGCGCCGTCACCGAGGTCGCCGGCTACCTCGGCAACACCCCGGCGGTCTGCCGGAGCTCCTACATCGATCCCCGGGTGTTCGACCGCTTCAATTCCGGGTGGACGATCCGCCTCGACCACCTCGCCGACGTCTCCGCCTACGGCGAGCTCTCGACCCAGGGAGCGATCGAGGCGGCGGTGATCGACCTGCTGACCCAAGGCCCCCGAGGCGACGCGGTTGAGCGCGTTGCCTAGGTCTCGCCCGGGCGAAGGTGGCACGGACCGGGCGAGTTACTTGGGTGCCGCC
>CADDZG010000283.1 GCA_902812355.1 Actinomycetota bacterium
ACCAGGGCGCCGCCGGCTGGCGCTTCCTCGACCGGCGCGGTCGCGAGCTCCCCGAGGGCGGCGGCGCCCTGGTCGATCTCGCCCGCATCGACGGCGATGGCGCGCGGGTCCCCGGGGTCCCGGTGATCGGCGGTCACGACGTCGACAATCCCCTGGTCGGCGAACGCGGGGCGGCGCGCGTCTTCGCTCCGCAGAAGGGGGCCGATCCCGCCGCCGTCGCCCGGCTCGAGCGCGCTCTCGAGGTTCTCGCCGAGCGCATCGAGGCCGATCTCGGGATCGCGGTCGCCGAGCTCCCGGCGGCGGGGGCCTCGGGCGGCTTGGGGGCCGGTCTGGTCGCCTTCTTCGGCGGCTCGCTGACGCCGGGGTTCGAGCTCGTCGCCTCGGTGCTGGACCTGCACGGCCGGCTGTCCCGCTGCGACCTGGTGATCACCGGGGAGGGGGAGATAGACCGCTCGAGCCTCGGGGGCAAGGCCCCCACCGGCGTCGCCGCGGCCGCGGCCGCGGCCGGTGTCCCCTGCATCGCGGTCACCGGGCGCCTGAGAGCGCCGCGCTCCGAGCTGGTGGCAGCGGGGCTGCACCGGGTATGGGTGCTCACGGACGAGGTCGGCGAGGAGCGCGCGCTGCGCGCTGCGCGGGCCGCGTTGACCGAGGTCACGGCGAGAGCCGTTACCGGGGCCGCCGAGGCGGGCAGGTGATACTGCACACGTGTCGACACCGATCCCCCCACGCCTCCCCGCCGGCGAGCGCATCCGCCGGGCCGGGATAGCGGCGTGGTCGATCATCGGCATCGTCATCGTCGTGGCCGGCCTCGGCTGGCTGCTGATGAAGATCCGCATCATCTTCCCGCCGCTGCTGGTGGCCCTCGTCCTGATCTATCTGCTCAACCCGGCGGTGTCGTGGCTCGGGGGCCGGGGGGTCCGGCGCGGTCTCGCGACCCTGCTGGTCTACGTGCTCGTGTTCGCGGCGGTGGCCGCGATCGTGTTCGCGCTGGTGCCGGTCGTGACCCACCAGGTGGCCCAGGTCGCCCAGGACTGGCCGGACATCCGGGCCAAGATCCTCGCCAGCAGCGGGGACGTCACCGCATGGATCAACGGTCACTTCGGGACCAACCTCGACACGGACAAGGTGCGGTGCGTGCTCGGTGCCTCCGGTCCCCGGGCGTCGGAGTGCGGCGACCTCACCAGCAACCTCGGCGAGCAGATCCGCTCGCATCTCGGGCGCATCATCGGGATCGGCACGTCGCTGATCGCGCTCGTCGTAGTACTGGTGATCGGCGTGCTCGTGTCGCTGTACCTGATGATCGACCTGCCCCAGCTGCGGCGCGACGTCCTCGGACTTATCCCCGATCGCCATCGCGCCGAGGTCGCCGACGTCGCCGCCAAGGTCGGTCAGGCCCTCGGCGGCTTCTTCCGCGGCCAGCTGCTGGTCGCGCTGATCGTCGGCGTCCTGTCGGCGCTTGGGTTCTGGATCATCGGGCTGCCGCTGTGGTTCTTCGTCGGGGCCCTGGCCGGCTTCTTCAACCTGATCCCGATGGTCGGTCCGTTCATCGGCGGAGGCATCGGGTTCCTCGTCGGCGTGGCCACAGGGGGGGTGTGGCTCGGCGTGCAGGCGGCGCTCGTCGAGCTCGCGGTGCAACAGCTCGACAACCACGTCATCAGCCCCAACGTGATCGGGCGCAGCGTCAAGCTGCATCCCGTCACGGTCATGCTGTCGCTGCTCGCCGGCGGCACGGTGGCCGGCTTCTGGGGCGTGTTCCTCGCCGTGCCGGCGGTGGCAGCGGGCAAGATCGTCCTCTACCACGTGTGGGTCACGAGGGTCCTCGGCTACCAGGTGTCGCCCTACGCGGCCGCGCCGCGTGTCGCATCCCCGCCGAGCGTGATCCCGGCCGGCCGCGTCACCGGGGAGGTCGAGCCGGTCGGGGTGGACGCGCCCGGCGGGCGCGAACCGGCGGCCCCGCCGTCGGAGGCCGGCTCCCAGGAGACAAAGGCCGGCGAGGAGCCTGAAGCAGCAGGGGAGCCGGGCCCCCGAGCCGCGGGGCGCCGCGGGCGCTGACGGGCCCGTGTTATCCAGGTTTCTTCCGAACCCGGAGGCCGGTGCGATGCAACACGTCACGTCGCTGCGCTGCAGGGAGTGCGGGCGCGATCACCCGGTCGAACCCGCGCACATATGCGAGGACTGCTTCGGGCCGCTCGAGGTCGTCTACGACTACGACGCGATCGCGGCCCGGCTGTCGCCCGCGGCGGTGGCGTCCGGGCCCCCGACGATGTGGCGCTACGCGCCCCTGCTGCCCGCCCCCGAGCGGGGACGCGTGGACCT
>CADDZG010000284.1 GCA_902812355.1 Actinomycetota bacterium
TCACCCAGGCCCCCGGCGGAGCGACCACCTACAAGAAAGGCATAGACGTCTCCAACTACCAGGGGACGATCTCGTGGGGCAAGGTGGCCGGAGCGGGCTACCGCTTCGCCTACGCCAAGGCCACCGAGGGTGTGACCTACGACGACCCCTACTACGGGGCCAACATCTCCGGTGCGGAGAGCCACGGCATGCGCGCCGGTGCCTACCACTTCGCCCGCCCGGAGGGCTCGAGCGACGATGCGGCGCGCCGCGATGCCCGCGCCGAGGCGGCGCACTTCCTCTCCTACGCCCACCCGGCGGTGGGCGATCTGCTGCCGGTGCTGGACCTCGAGGTCTCCGGGGGCCTCGGCCCCCGCAGGCTGGCGATCTGGGCCCGGGCGTGGCTCGCCAAGGTCAAGCACGTCCTCGCCGTGCGGGCGGTGATCTACACGGGACCCTACTTCTGGCGCACGTACATGGACGACACGCAGTGGTTCGCCGATCACGGCTACCCGCTGTGGGTCGCCAACTGGGGAACGTCCTCACCCGATGTCCCCGCCACTGACTGGGGGGGCCGAGGATGGACCTTCTGGCAGTTCACCAGCACGGGCTCGGTGCCCGGGATCAGCGGCAAGGTCGACGAGGATCGCTACCGCTACGCGACCATGGCACGGGTGCGGATCGGGACCGCTCCCCCCGCCTACGATCCCCGCACCGCCCGCCGCATCGCGTGCCGGCCCGTAACCGCGGCCCCCGCGGTCGGCTCGACGACGACCGTTACCTGCCTCGTCACCGACCCTTACGGCTACCCCGTGCCAGACGTCCTCGTCGAAGCCGCCTCCTCCGGGGTCGGGACCTTCGTCGGAGCTAACGCCGGGGGCAGTTCGGCGTGGAAGGCGCGCTACCCCTCGGCCCCGACCTGCAGCGCCGGTTACGGCGCGTGCGACGTCACCGGCGCCGACGGCAAGGTGCGCTTCTCCACCACCTCCACGGCGAGCGGGAACGAGACCATCACCGCCGTGATCGACGACCGCACGGACGAGGGCAACCCCGGCTACGCCGGCAACGTTCACGACGCACAGAACACCCAGTGCGATCTCCCTGCCGACGACCCCGCGGCCGGCGATCACGCCGGACGCTGCTCCGACGCGGTGACGCGCACATGGGAGGATCCGGTGACCTCGGGACCGTGCAAGGGCTTCCTGCCGGGCTCCCGCAATCCCGGCGCGGGCCCCGACGGTCAGACCGTGATCGTCGGCACCGCGGGCGACGACGACCTCGAGGGCACCGACGGCGCAGACATCATGTGTGGGCTCGGGGGCAACGACACGATCCGCGGCCATCGCGGGGCGGACGAGATCTACGGGGGGCCGGGGCGCGACAGGCTCTACGGCGGCAAGGGCCGTGACGACCTGCACGGAAACCGCGCCGCCGACACCGTCTACGGGGGCCCGGGGGACGACACCTTGTCGGGAGAACGGGGTGACGACGTGCTGCGGGGTGGGTCGGGCAACGACACGCTGCAAGGCAACAGCCGCAACGACGTCCTCTACGGCGCACGCGGCAACGACCTGCTGCGCGGAGGATCGGGCAACGACGTCCTCGACGGTGGCCCGGGAGGGGACGTCCTCTACGGGGGCCCTGGGGACGACTCCTGCACAGCCGGCCCCGGCGACCGGCTCCACGGCTGCTGAGCGCGGCTTGCGGGGGCCGGGGCGCGGCTTGTTGCGGCGCGCTCCAGAAACTCACAGAAGGTGGTATCCAGTAGCGGATGCGAGGAGCCCACGAAGCCCGCCCCGCGGGGTGGGAGACCCGCGCGCCGATCCTCGATGCCACCGACCCGCGCGACATCCTGGCCTGGAGCCTCGACACCTTCCCGCGCCTGGCGGTGGTGACGTCGTTCCAGTCGACCGGACTCGTGATCCTGCACCTGCTGCAGACCATGCGGGTACGCTTGCCGGTGCTGTTCCTCGATACCGGTTTCCACTTCCAGGAGACCCTGCGCTTTCGCGACGAGGTGGTGGCCGCGTGGGACCTCGATCTCGTCGTGCTGCGCGGCGAGCACGGCAGCCCAGAGCGCCAGGAGGAGCTCTACGGGCCCGAGCTCTACCGCACCGAGCCCGACCGCTGCTGCTGGATCAACAAGGTGATCCCCCTCCAGCGTGCCCTCGAGGACTACGACGCGTGGATCTCTGGGTTGCGGCGTGACCAGTCACCGTCACGCGCCGGCATCGAGGTGATCGAGAAGCAGTCCCTGCCGTCGGGCCGCGAGGTGGCCAAGATCCACCCGCTGGCGGCAT
>CADDZG010000285.1 GCA_902812355.1 Actinomycetota bacterium
GTGCGCACGTGATCGCCCTCGACGTCGACGGCGCCGCGGCCGAGGCGACCGCCCGCGACTGCTGCGGCAGCGCGCTGCAGCACGACCTGCGCGACCTCGACGGGATCGAAGCCCTGCCGGGGCTGGGCTCGGTCGACGTCCTCGTGAACAACGCCGGCCTCCAGCACGTGGCGCCGATCGAAGACTTCGATCCCGGCCTCTTTTCGGCCATCGTCGAGGTGATGCTCGAGGCACCCTTCCGCCTGCTGCGAGCGGTCCTGCCGGGGATGTACGAGCGCGGCTGGGGGCGCGTGGTCAACATCTCGTCGGTACACGGTCTGCGGGCGTCGCCGTTCAAGTCTGCCTACGTCGCGGCCAAGCACGGGCTCGAGGGCCTGTCCAAGGTCGTCGCGCTCGAGGGTGGCCCCCGCGGCGTGACCTCCAACTGCGTGTGCCCGGCCTACGTGCGCACGCCGCTTGTCGAAGGACAGATCCGGGACCAGGCCCGCGCCCACGGCATCAGCGAGGGGGAGGTCGTGGAACGGGTGATGCTGGCGGAGACGGCGATCAAGCGCTTGCTGGAGCCCGAGGAGGTCGCCGCCGCGGTGCTGTTCCTATGTTCGGAGGCGGGCGCCTCCTGCAACGGGTCGTCGCTGGTGATGGACGGAGGTTGGACCGCGCGCTGACGGCGCGCACGAGCAAGGGGGGTGGTGCTTGTGGTCCTCGATCCCAACGAGGCGAGGGCGGCACGGGAGGCCGATGCGGCCGAGAGACGGCGGCAGGTACGCAGGGCAGTCGCAGCCAGCGTCGTGGGGACGTCGATCGAGTGGTACGACTTCTTCCTCTACGGCACGGCGGCGGCACTGGTGTTCCCCAAGCTGTTCTTCCCCGAGTCGAGCTCCTACGTCGGGGTGCTCGAGTCCTTCGCCACCTACGCCGTCGGGTTCGCGGCGCGCCCCGTGGGGGCCGCGATCTTCGGCCACTGGGGCGACCGCATCGGGCGCAAGGCGACGCTGATCGCGACCCTACTGGCGATGGGACTGGCGACCGCAGTGATCGGCATCCTGCCCGGCGCGTCCACGATCGGGTTCTGGGCACCGGTGCTGCTGGTCCTGATGCGCATCTTCCAGGGGATCGGCGTCGGCGGCGAGTGGAGCGGCTCGGTGCTGCTGTCGATGGAGTGGGGCGAGCAGCGCCGGCGCGGGTTCATGGCGTCGTGGCCGCAAATCGGGGTGCCGATCGGGCTGATGCTGTCGACCGGCATGCTGCGGTTGTTCAGCACGGTATCGGGCGCGGGTTTCGACTCGTGGGGCTGGCGGGTCCCGTTCCTGGCGAGCCTCGTGCTCGTGGCGATAGGGCTGTACATCCGTCTGCGCATCCTGGAGACCCCTCTGTTCGCCGAGGTGATCGTGCAGAAGAAGGTCGAGGCGGCGCCGGTGATGGAGGTCGTGCGCCGCTACCCCAAGGAGATAATCCTGTCGGCCTTCGTGCGGGTGTCCGAGCAGGCCCCCTTCTACCTCTTCACCTCGTTCGTGCTCGCCTACGTCACTTCGGAGGTGGGCTTCTCGGAAAACTTCGCTCTCGACGCGGTGCTCGGCGCGGCGGGGCTGTCGCTGTTCGTCGTGCCTCTGTCGGGACATCTGTCCGACCGCATCGGACGCAAGCGCGTGTACATGCTCGGTTCGGCGCTCACCGGTGCGTGGATCTTCCCCTACTTCCTCGGTCTCAACAGCGGCATCGCCGCATGGGCGGCGCTCGTGATCGTGCTGTCGCTGATCCCGCACGACCTGCAGTACGGGCCGCAGGCGGCGTTGATCGCCGAGAGCTTCGCCACCAGGCTGCGCTACAGCGGGGCGGGGCTCGGCTACCAGCTCGCCTCGGTGATCGCCGGGGGCCCGGCGCCGCTGATCGCCACCTACCTCCTGCACACCTTCGGCACCGCATGGGCGATCGCCGGCTACGTCGTGCTGTGCTCACTGGTGACGCTCGGAGCGTGCGTGCTGCTGCCCGACCGCTCGCACATCGACATCGCCGACGATCTCGCGTACGAGAACGAGGCGATCGTGCGCGGCGAGGCCCGGCCGGCGACCTCGTGACGGGTCGATCGAGCCGGTAAGGATCGGGGGCCGCGCGGGAGAGCGCGGCCCCCGACTCTACGATCGGGAGCACGATGTCGCTGTTCCCGCCGCTCGACGACCCGGCCGGCCGGCCGGGCCTGGAGATCGCCGGAGCGGCGTGCCGTTACGACGAGCTCGCCGGGGCCGCCGGAGCCGTGGCCGCCGCGGTCGCC
>CADDZG010000286.1 GCA_902812355.1 Actinomycetota bacterium
GGCACGAACCGCCCCGCGGCGTGGCCCCGGGGGGATCGCCCCGGGGTCCATGGACGTCCCACCGGGACCTGGGGTTACCCCCTGCAAGCCCGCCGGTTCGGGGCCCGGTGCCATCGCCCGTGCTTCGCCGGGAGGAGCCGGCGGCCGGATCAACGCGGGGCTGAGCGGGGCCGGGCCCTCGTGGGTCGCGTCCCGGAGCACGGTAGACAAGGGATCTCTGACCCGCAGGCGGGCCTCTTCGAACGTGCGCTGCACCGCGGCGAGGAGTTCGCCGAGCTGCTCTGCGGCCCCGGCGTCGGCGAGTGCGGGATAGGGATTGCTGGCGGTCATCTACACCTCCTCCATCCACCCCATCGGCACCGCCGCCGGACCGGTTAAGCCGGCCGGGGAGGTGCGGGGCCGGGAAGGTGCGGGGCCGGAAGGTGCGGCCGGCGTTTAGGGCCGCACCACGTGAGGTGCCACAGCGGGAGGGTCCCCAGTGTGGCGGCCCCCGGCGCCGGGGCGCCTCTGATGCGCCACCGTGGTCGCGGCGCGATGATTCCGCGCACGCTCAGGCGTCCCAACCGATATGAGAGGCCGGGCAAGCCCCCGGTCGACGGACGCAGGCCTCGGGCCGACGCGTGCTTGAGGTTCGGAAAGGAGGAGGGATGACCGGAGTCCGGGTCCTCGTGGGGACGCGCAAAGGGGCGTTCGTGCTCACCTCCGACGGCACGCGCCGCGACTGGGACGTCAGCGGCCCCCACTTCGGCGGATGGGAGATCTACCACGTGGCCGGGTCTCCGATAGAACCCGACCGTCTCTACGCGTCGCAGACGAGCGCGTGGTTCGGCCAGGTGATGCACCGCTCCGACGACGGCGGCAAGACGTGGCAGACGATCGGCAACGACTTCTCCTACAGCGGCGATGCCGGCACCCACCAGTGGTACGACGGCACGCCCCACCCGTGGGAGTTCGCGCGCGTGTGGCACCTCGAGCCGTCCCCGTCCGAGGTCGATACCGTCTTCGCCGGGGTCGAGGACGCCGGGCTGTTCCGCTCCACCGACGGAGGTCATACGTGGGAGGAGCTGCCGGGCCTGCGCACCCAGGGCCAGGGACCGGCGTGGCAGCCGGGGGCCGGAGGACTGTGCCTGCACACGATCCTGATCGATCCGAGCGACGAGGACCGTATGTGGGTGGCGATCTCGGCCGCCGGGGTCTTCCGCACCACCGACGGGGGCCGCACCTGGGCTCCCGCCAACAAGGGCTTGCGGTCGGGCGAGATACCGTCGGAGGCCGCCGAGGTCGGACATTGCGTGCATCGTCTGGCGATGCATCCGTCGCGACCCGACGTTCTGTTCATGCAGAAGCACTGGGACGTCATGCGCAGCGACGACGCAGCCGGTTCGTGGACCGAGGTATCCGGCAATCTGCCGTCGGACTTCGGCTTCCCGATCGCGGTGCACGCCCACGAACCGGACACCGTGTACGTGGTGCCGATCAAGAGCGACTCCGAGCACTACCCGCCCGAGGGCAAGCTGCGTGTCTACCGCAGCCGCTCGGGCGGCAACGAGTGGGAAGCCCTCACCGAGGGCTTGCCGCAGAGCCACTGCTACGTCAACGTGCTGCGCGACGCGATGGCGGTGGATGCGCTCGACCCGTGCGGGCTCTACTTCGGCACCACCGGAGGCCAGGTGTACGCGTCGGCCGACGAAGGAGACACGTGGAGCCCGATCGTGCGCGACCTGCCGGCGGTGCTGTCGGTGGAGGCCCAGACGCTGTCATGATCCGGGTCGCACTGCCCCACCACCTGCGCAACCTCGCCGGCGTCGGCACCGAGGTGCAGGTAGAGCTCGCCGGGGAGGCCACCGTGCGCTCGCTGCTGGATGCTCTCGAGGCCGACTATCCGGTGCTGTGCGGCACGATCCGTGACCGCTCCACGCACAAGCGCCGGCCTTTCGTGCGCTTCTTCGCCTGCGGCGAAGACCTGTCGCTGGAGCCGCCCGACACACCCCTGCCCGCGCCGGTGGTCGCGGGGACCGAGCCCTTCCGCATCGTGGGGGCGATGGCCGGGGGCTGAGCGGGTCGGGATCGGCGGCCTCGCAGCCACTCCCATGTGGCCGTCGACATCCCTTCGAGATCCTCGATCAGGTCCTCTTCCTGCCAGTCCCTCACTACCCCTTCCCTCGTCCACCACTTCCTCCTGCGCCATCCCGAGCTCCCGACCGCTACGCGCCATGGGGAGCG
>CADDZG010000287.1 GCA_902812355.1 Actinomycetota bacterium
CCACCGAACCGAGCGCGAGCGCGGCCGGGCTGCGCCCGGTGGCCGAGCGCACGATCCAGCGCGCCTCCGCCTCGGCCGCGTGGACCCCGGCATCGCGCAGCAGCGCGGCGACGTCTCCGAGCAGCCCTGCGGCCGCGGTCCTCACGTCCCCACCTCGAGGCTCTCGGCCCGGGCCTGGGAGGCGAGGCGATCGATCAGGTCGTCGAGGTCGCCGTCGAGGATCTCTTCGAGGCGATGGACCGTGTAGCCGATGCGGTGGTCGGTGACGCGGTTCTCGTGGAAGTTGTAGGTACGGATCCGCTCGGAACGATCGCCGGTGCGCACCTGGGAGCGCCTCTGGTCGGCGCGCTCGGCGTCCATGCGCTCCTGCTCGGCCTGCAGCAGGCGGGCCCGCAGGATGCGCATCGCCTTGGCCCGGTTCTGCAGTTGGGACTTCTCGTCCTGGCACACGACCTCGATCCCGGTCGGCAGGTGCCGGATCCGCACCGCCGAGTCGGTGGTGTTGACCGACTGGCCCCCGGGCCCGCTCGAGCGAAACACGTCGATGCGCAGATCGGCCGGATCGATGTCGACGTCGACGTCCTCGGCCTCGGGCAGCACCACGACCCCAGCGGTCGAGGTGTGTATCCGCCCCGAGGACTCGGTCACCGGCACGCGCTGGACACGATGGACCCCGGCTTCGTGCTTGAGCCGCGAGTAGGCGCCCTCGCCCTTGATCGCAAAGGTCACCTCCTTGAAGCCCCCGATGCCGGTGGGCGAGGACGACAGCTCCTCGATCTTCCAGCCGCGGCGCTCCGCGTAGCGGCTGTACATGCGGAACAGGTCGGCGGCGAACAGCCCCGCCTCGTCCCCGCCGGCACCGGCGCGCACCTCGACTATCACGTCGCGCTCGTCGTTGGGATCGCGCGGCAGCAGGGCTTCGGTCAGCTCCCGCTCGAGGCGCTCGAGCGCGCGCTGCTGGGTAGCGATCTCGGCCTCGAGGTAGGAGCGCTCCTCCCCGCGCGCCCCCGACAGCATCGCCCGAGCCTCATCGAGGTCGGCGCGCGCCGCGCGGTAGGCGCGCCATGCCTCCACGACCGGCCGCAGCTCGGCGTGCTCCTTGCCCAGGCGGCGCAGCTCCTCGGGCCGGGACGCGACCTCCGGATCGGACAGGGCGCGCTCGACCTCGGCGAAACGCCGCTGCATGTCCTGCAGGCGGTTCTCGGGAAGCGCCATGGATCGTTGTCAGGCTACCGGGGCGCCGGGGGTCTCCTCGTCCGCCCTCGGCGCGATCTCGTGCGCCGGCGCCACCGCCTGCATCGCGGCGATGGCCACCTCGATCATGTCGAGCGTCGGGGGCCGGGTGGTGATGCGCTGCAAGGCCAGGCCCGGCAGCATCGCGACCTTGAACGCCCGGCCGTCCTCACGCCGGGAGGCGAGCTTTATCACCTCGTAGGAGAACCCTGCCAGCACCGGGATCGCCAGCAGCCGGAAACCGATCCGGCCTCCCAGCGACCCGCCCCAGAAGACGTCGATCGCGAGGTTGGCAATGATCGTCAGGAACAGCACGATGAAAAGGAAGTTGGTGCCGCAGCGTACGTGCAGGGTCGGATAACGGCGGTCGATCTCCGCCGGCACGAGCTCGTCGCCGTTCTCGTAGGCGTAGATCGTCTTGTGCTCGGCCCCGTGGTACTGGAACACCCGGCGGATGTCGTCGAAGCGGCTGATGAACAGCAGGTAGGCGACGAAGATCCCGATCCGCAGCGCGCCCTCGACGAGGTTGAAGTAGATCGCGTGGTCGCCCAGCGCGCCGCCGGTCAGCGAGCTCAGGCCCTTGGTGGCGAGCACCGGCAGCACTATGAACACGGCCGAGAACAGCACGAGTGCGACGCCGAGGCTCCACCCGAGCTGGCGCTGCGACACCTCGGCCGTCCCAGGCTCCTGCTCGGGGTCCTCGAGTGCCTTGTTCGCCGAGATCATGAGGGCGCGTAAGCCGATGTACAGGGACTCCCCGAGTACGTAGCAGCCGCGCACGAGGGGCCGGCGCAGCAACGGATGGCGCTGCGCCGCGCTCGGCAGCGGGAAGTGCTCGACGTCGATGCGCCCCGTCGGCGTACGGCAGGCAACCGACCACGACCGGGGGCCGCGCATCATCACGCCTTCGAGCACGGCCTGTCCGCCGATCGACGGACGGGAGCCGCCGGGACGCGCCACCGCCGCGCCTTAGCCGTTCGCCGG
>CADDZG010000288.1 GCA_902812355.1 Actinomycetota bacterium
GGCCGGGTGCAAGCCGGCCCCCACGACGCCGGCCTTCCGCCCCCGCAACCTGCGCGCCTACCTCGCGGCCAAACGCGACCTGGCGCACCCCGGGCGCACGCAGGGGGTCCTGCGTGCGATCCCGGCGCGCTCACGACCGTCGGGATCGAGGACGGCGGCACCCGCCGCCGCGGCACCCAACTCCTTCTTCGGGGTGAGCCGCAGCCAACAGGTGTCGTGGTTCGGGCACGACCAGAAGGTGGCGCCGCCGGACACCCAGTTGGCCGTGAGCCCGAGCGACATCGTCGAGATGACGAACTCGACCGCAGCCTTCTTCGACAAATCGGGGAATCGGGTCGGTAAGAAGAGCCTCTACGACCTCTTCGCCGTGCCCCCCGGCTACTTAGAGACCGATGCGTGGGTGACCTACGACCGAGGCACGCAGCGGTTCTTCGCCTCGAGCCTCGCCATCGACCCCAAGACCAACAACAGCATCGTGTCGTTGGCCGTGTCCGACACCTCGGACCCCACCGGTACATGGAGCGTTTATCCCATCTCGCTGCCGCGCGTTCTCGGCGAGGAAGGGGTCGTTGCCGACCAGCCGAAGATGGCGGTCGGCGCCGACGAGGTCGTGCTCGCGTGGAACGACTTCAGCTTCGCCGGCTACAACGGCGGCGAGATCCTCGTGCTCGACAAGACCGCGGTGACCCAGGGCACCAGACCGGTCACGGCGCGCGACCTCGGTCCCAACCTCAACTGGTTCGCCCCGATCCCGGCCACGATCACCGACCCGAGCCAGCGCAGCGTGTGGGTCCTATTCAACAACTCCGACCAATTCCGTACGACCTCGTCCCCCACACTCGGGGTCATCCGCATCACCGACACCGCCCAACACAGCGTCGTGTGGAAGAGGTGGTACGTGAAGGTCCGCGCGTCCAGGATCCCGCCTGCAGCGCTGCAGCCATGGGGCAGGAAGATCGACACCGCCGACACCCGCCTGCTCAGCGCGGTGCGGCAAGGCCACACCCTGTGGGCCGCAAGCGACGATCGCTGCATCCCCCACCGCGACGACAAGGCTCGGTCCTGTCTGAGGTTCTTCCGCCTAACGCTCGAGTCGGGCACCCCCAGCATCACGGCCGACTTCGACTTCGCCCACCGCCACCGCTACCTGAGCTACCCGGCGGTCGCACCCGACGGAACCGGCAACCTGTCGGTGACGTTCAACGCGTCATCGGCGACGCTCTACCCGAGCGCCTACACGGCGACGATCGTCGTCGGACAGAAGCAGCTGAGCGGGGTGAAGCTGCTGCAGCGAGGTCAGGGACCGATCAGCAACTTCGACCCCAACCTCGGGCTCAACCGCTGGGGGGACTACTCCGGCAGCGCCCAGGACCCCAGCGATCCGGGCGTGACGTGGTTCGCCGCGGAGTTCGCCAGGACCTCGGCTCATCCCGGCAACTGGGGCACGGTGATCGCCAACCCGGGCGCGGCGATGCCTCCCGACACCGCCGCCCCGCGCCTCAGCAACGTCGGCGACCACCCCGACCCCTTCAGTCCCAATGGCGACGGGCACAAAGACAAGTGCCACATCCACTGGACGGTGTCCGAAGGCTCGGTGGTGACGATCAGGATCATCAACCGCTCCGACCGGGTGGTGCGCAGGTTCCGGGGTTTCGTCACCACGGGGTCGTGGCAGGTCGTGTGGAACGGCAGGGACTCCCACGGCCATCGCCTCGGGTCCGGCACCTACCGTTACCGGATCACCGCCGTCGATGCGGCCGGCAACCGCAGCGCGACCGCGAAGGGCAAGACGACGCTGCGCCGCTGAGCGGCGAGAGCTGGAGGCCCGCGGCGTGCCCCTGCCAGGCAAACCGCGAAGGGCAAGACGATGCTGCGCCGCTGAGCGTTCGCCCTCCCGGGGCGCTCGAGGCTAGCGGCGCTCGAGGCTCGAGGCTAGCGGCGCTCGAGGGCCTGGTTGACCTTGTCCAGCAGTGTGCCGGTGAGGGCCTGAGGGGTCATGCGCTCGCGCTGGCGGTCCATCCACTGCGCCAGCTCGAGCGCGAGCACGGCTCCGAGAACGACCCACAGCCCCCAGGTCCCCAGCGTTACCAGCCTTCTCATCATGGCTGCACACTACCCCCGCCGCACGGCGGTGGGGGGTGCCGGTGCACGGCCTCGTGCCAAGAGCCGAAGTCGCCTCAGGGGGTGGCCGT
>CADDZG010000289.1 GCA_902812355.1 Actinomycetota bacterium
CTCGCGCGTCGGCTCCGCTTCCTCGTCGCGCGCGGGTTGTGCCTCCTCGTCGCGCGCGGGTTGGGCCTCCTCGTCGCGCGCCAGCTCGGCCGGCGGCTCGGACAGCCGGGCCTCGCGCCGGCCCACCTCCTCGATATTGCCGCGCGCCCGGCGCGGCGGCGCGACCTCTCCGGTCGAGAAGTACGACTCGAGGTCCCGGCTCTCGAGTGTCTCTCGCTCGAGCAGCACCTCGGCGAGGCGGTCGAGGTCCTCGCGGTGCTCCTGGATGATTGCGCGAGCCTTCTCGCGCGCCCCGAGCAGCAACGACTTGACCTCGCGGTCGATCGCCATCTCGGTCTCCTCGGAGACGGGCTCGCCCTGGGCGAACGCACGGCGCAGGAAGCGGTTGGACTCGTCGGCGATGTTGATCGGTCCGACCTTCTCGGACATGCCGAACTCCATCACCATCCGCCGGGCGATCTCGGTGGCCCGCTTGAGGTCGTCCTGGGCCCCCGTGGTCGCGAACCCGAACACGATCTCCTCCGCCGAGCGGCCCCCGAGCAGCACCGCCAGCCGGTCGCGCAGCTCGGGCTCGGACATGAGGTAGCGCTCCTCTTCCATCAGCTCCTGGGTGTAGCCGAGCGCCCCGATCGAGCGCGGCACTATCGAGATGCGGTGCACGGGATTGGCGTGCTCCACGAAGGTCGCCACCAGGGCGTGGCCGAGCTCGTGGTAGGCGACGAGGCGGCGCTCCTTCTCGGACAGGACCTGGCTGCGGCGTTCGAGCCCCGCGACCACACGGTTGATCGCCTCATCGAGGTGATTCATATCGACCTCGTCGCGGCCCTCGCGCGCCGCCAACAGAGCACCCTCGTTGATCACGTTGGCGAGCTGCGCGCCGGAGAATCCCGGCGTGCGGCGGGCGATCACCTTGAGATCCACGTCGCGGCTCATACGCACCCCGCGGGCATGGATCTGCAAGATCTCGTACCGGCCCTTGATGTCGGGGAGGTTTACCTGGATCTGGCGGTCGAAGCGCCCCGGGCGCAGGAGCGCGGGGTCGAGCACCTCGGGCCGGTTGGAGGCGGCCATGATGATGACCCCGCTGTTGGGTTCGAAGCCGTCCATCTCGGTGAGCAGCTGCTGCAGGGTCTGCTCCTGCTCCTGGTGGGACCCGACCATCGGCCCCCCCGGCGAGCGCGTCTGGCCGATCGAGTCGATCTCGTCGATGAACACGATCGCCGGAGCGCGCTGGCGAGCTTGCTGGAAGAGGTCCCGCACGCGCGCCGCACCGAGGCCGACAAAGAGCTCGATGAACTCGGACGCAGAGATGTAGAAGAACGGCACCCCGGCTTCGCCGGCGACCGCCCGTGCCAGCAAGGTCTTGCCGGTGCCCGGAGGGCCGACCAGCAGCACTCCCTTGGGGATGCGGGCTCCGATGCGGGCGAACTTGCCCGGGTTGCGCAGGTACTCGACGATCTCGACCAGCTCGGCCTCGACCTCGTCGACCCCGGCGACGTCCTTGAAGGTCGTCTTCATGTCGGTGCGGTCGTAGAGCTTGGCCTTGTTGCGCCCGAGCGATAACGGGCCCCCGGCGCCGCCGAGCTGCGTGCGCATCCGGCGCATGAACAGGTAATACAGCCCGGCGAGGATCAGGATCGGCAGGATCCAGGCGACGAAGATCGAGCCCCACACGCTCGGCTGGCTGCCGGTGACCTCGACGCCCTTGTCGCTCAGGCGGTTGGCGAGCTTGGTCGTGTCGTAGTTGCTGCCCGGAAGGGTGGTGGTGAAGTGGTGCTCGTTGCCCGAGGAGTCGCGGTAGGTACCGGACACCGAGCTGTCGCCCACCGTGGCCTGCTGCACGCGGCCCTTGTCGACGAGCTGGAGGAAGCGCGAGTAGGGCAGGCTCTGGGTGGTCTGGCCGAACACGCCGTTAAGCACGAGGAAGAGGACCACGGCACCGGCTATCCACGCCAGCGTCGCCATCAGCTGGCGGTTGTTCATCCACTCGGGGCCGTTCCCACGCCCGTTGCCCGGACGCCGGCCGTTCGGCTTCTTACGGTTCTCCACCGTGCCAGCCTACTGGTGGCGAGCGCCAAGCGCTCCCGGTAGAGCCATCATGCCCAACGCGATCAGAGCCGCAAGGGCGAGGCCGGCGATCCCGCCGCCGACCGATGCCCGCGCGGCCGCGACGACCGCCGCGGCGAGCC
>CADDZG010000290.1 GCA_902812355.1 Actinomycetota bacterium
CGTCGCGTCCGGAGAAGGCCACGACCCTGGTGTGGGGGGACCGGGCGAGGATGCCGCGCGTCGCCGTGACGCCCCCGCCCGGCATGCACACGTCGACCAGCGCGACCTCGGGCTGCAGGCGCGCCGCCGCGCCGATCGCTTCGCCCGCGTCGGCCGCCCGTCCGACGAGCTCGAGGCGCGGGTCGGAGCCGATCAGCGCGCTCAGGAAGTGGCGCACGGCAGGGTCGTCATCGGCGATCAGGACGCCAACCGGCGCGCCTGCGCTGCGGTCCCCCTCGGGGGGCCCGGGCGGCGCGGTCCTGCGGTCGCGGGATGAGGGCTCGTCGGTAGCCATCGCAAGGTCTTCCGCTGCTCTGCCGCCGGGGGGCCGGCGACGCCGGCACGGGTGGCCGGTCCCGCTGGAACCTACGACGAGAACGTGGGGGACACCTGCTCCCGGAGGGGTGGAGTTGCTCCCCCGGTGTGGGAGCGATGTACTGGCGGCGGCGCCGTTCACCGCATCGTCCACAGGCCCCCGGGCGTGGCTCCACAGCGCCGTCCACCGGAGATGAGCAGGATGTTGGCCTTGTGATCCACAGGGTCCCGGCCCTAGCTTGGGTGGCCTGGTGGATGCCCGGCCCGGTGGGCACATGCCGCCAGGGGCGTCGCCACCGGGTCGGGTAGCCCCGAGGCGGGTCTGCGTCGTGCTCCTCCTGCGATCGCGCGCGCCGGGAGGGTGTGGGTCCCGCGTGGTAACGATGGAACACACGTTCGGATAAGGAGGGAGCCGGGATGGCCCAGCGGGCACCGATCCGGTCGCTGCGGAGCGACCGGGTCCCGCCCCACAACCTCGATGCCGAGCAGTCGGTGCTGGGGGCGATGCTCGAGTCGCGCGATGCGATCTCGGCCGCGCGCGAGATCCTCAAGCCGGACGACTTCTACAAGCCGGCCCACGTCGAGATCTACGAGGCGATCTGCGCCCTGCACGACCGCTCCGAGGCCGCCGATGCCATCACGGTGGTGGACGAGCTCGGGCGGCGCGGCACGCTCGAGCAGATCGGTGGACGCCCCTACATCATGGGCCTGCTGCAGGCCTATCCGACCGCCTCGGCGGCAGGTCACTACGCGCGCATCGTCGAGGAGCACGCGATCCTGCGACGCCTGATCGATGCCGGCGGCCGTATCGCAGAGCTCGGCTTCAGCGTCCCCGAGGACGTAGACGGCGCGATCAACGAGGCCGAAGAGGTCGTCTACAGCGTCGGCGACCGCCGCCACCGCAGCGAGCTCACGCCGGTCAAGCCGTTGCTGGCGCGCGTGATGGAGAAGATCGAGCGGATGTACGAGCAGGGCTCCACGATCACGGGGCTCGCTTCCGGCTTTCCCGATCTCGACGAAATGACCACCGGCTTCCAGCCCAGCAACCTCGTGATCGTTGCCGCCCGTCCGGCGATGGGCAAATCGAGCCTGCTCAACGACTTCGCCCTGCACGCCGCGCTCAAGCAGGGCCAACCGGTCGTGATGTTCTCGCTCGAGATGGGCCGGGAGGAGGTGGTCGAGCGTTTCCTGTCGTCCGAGGGCAGGGTCGATTCCCAGAAGCTGCGCCGGGGCAACCTCAGCGACCAGGACTGGGCGCGGGTGTCGGCTGCGCTCGGCCGCCTGGCCGAAGCGCCGATCTTCATCGACGATTCGGCCAGCATCACGTTGATGGAGATGCGCGCAAAGTGCCGTCGCATCAAGGCCAAGTACGGGCTCGGGCTCGTAATAGTCGACTACCTGCAGCTGATGCAGGGGCCGCGGCGGTCCGAGAATCGCCAGCAGGAGGTGTCCGAGATATCCCGCTCGCTCAAGATCATGGCGCGCGAGCTCAACGTCCCGGTGATGTGCGCATCGCAGCTCAACCGCGGTGTCGAGGCCCGTCACGACAAGCGGCCGCTGCTTGGCGACCTGCGCGAGTCGGGATCGATCGAACAGGATGCCGATCTCGTGATGTTGCTTTACCGGGACGAGGTCTACAACCCCGACACCGAGGCCAAGGGCGAAGCCGAGGTGATCATCGCCAAGCACCGCAACGGGCCGACCGGTACGGTGCGGCTCGCCTTCCTCAACCAGTACACGAAGTTCGCCTCGATCGCCCGCGTCCCCGGAGGCTGATGTCACCCCCGGAGGCGGGTCGAACCCGAGAGGCGGGTCGAACCCGAGAGGCGG
>CADDZG010000291.1 GCA_902812355.1 Actinomycetota bacterium
GCCCCGACGCCGCTCGATCTGTGCGGGATCGTCGAGTTGCAGCGGGTGGTGGGCCGTGATCTGGTGCCAGCCGCTGCCCCTCGTGATGTCGAACACGCCGATGTAACCCCCGGGCAGCAGCTGCAGCGGTCGGTCGCAGTGCCCCGCGTGGTCGTAGGGACCGGGGAAGCCTGGCATGAACCACTGCGGGGTCACGAAGTCGGACACGAGCACGCCGTCGATGTCGTAGCCGTAGCGGTCGGCCTCGACCGGGTCGCAGTTCTCGTAGGCGACCAGCGTGCCGGAGGTTGGGGTCTTCTGCAGCAACACGCAGCGGTTGATCTCGGGATCGCCGAGCATCTCCAGCAGCTCGTGCGACGCGGTCACCGACGGCGTGTAGCCGAGCTTGAGGTCGCTGCCGGCGAACACCTTGCCCATCGGCAGGCCTTCGTCGGTGACGTCGTGATAGCCGAGCGCGCCGGCCTGGTCGCTGTCGTCCAGCACCACCAGCCACCAGCTCCCCGGCGCGGGACGGTGGCCGTGGCCCACGAAGGTGAGCCGTGCACCGCTGTGCCACACCGGGCGGAAGTGCTCCCGAACCTGGGTCTGCAGCGCCGGCACGAAGGCCTGCACCTGGTCGTCGTCGAGCACGGTGCTGCGGTTGATCACGGCTACGGTCGCGTCCGGCATGGTGCACCTCCCTCGGTCCGGTCGAGCCTAGTCGGCCGCGCCGCGGGGCCGCATCGTGGCTACGTCCCCGTATCTTGTGTGCCGATGTCCGGCGGGGATCGCTTGCGCATCGCGCTGCTGACCTATCGCGGCCACCCGGAGGTGGGGGGCCAGGGCGTGTACGTGCGCTACCTCAGCCGCGCCCTGCTGGAGGCGGGGCACGACGTCGAGGTCTTCTCCGGCCCCCCCTATCCCGAGCTCGATCCGGGAGTGCGCCTGAACCGGGTCCCGAGCCTCGACCTGTATCGCCCCGCAGACCCCTTCCGCCGGCCGCGGCGGGACGAGTTCGGGGGCGCGATCGACGTGCTCGAGTACGCGCTGATGTGCACCGGCGGCTTCCCCGAGCCCCTCACCTTCTCGCTGCGGGCACCGCGGGTGCTGGCGACCCGCGGCCGCTTCGACATCGTGCACGACAACCAGTGCCTCGGCTACGGGCTGTTGGCGATGGCGCGCCGCACCCCCGTGATCGCGACCGTGCACCACCCGATCGTGGTCGACCGCGACATCGCTCTGGCGGGGGCCGGGTCGCGGCGCGAGCGCGTGCGCCTGCGCCGGTGGTACGGCTTCGTGCGGATGCAGGCGCGCGTCGCCCGTCGCTTGCCCCGGCTGGTGGCGGTGTCGGCGCGCGGCCGGCGCGACGTCGCCGCCGCCTTCGGCGTGCCCGAGGGGCGCGTGCGCGTCGTGCCCAACGGGGTCGATACCGAGCTGTTCAGGCCGCTGCGGGGGCACCGTCGCTCGCCTCACCGGGTGATTGCGGTGGCGAGCTCGGATATGCCGACCAAGGGGCTCGACGTGCTGATCGAGGCGATCGCCAAGCTGGGCACCGAACGCCCGGTGGAGCTCGTGCTCGTTGGTGCCGGCGGCACCGGGGAGCGCGTGCGAGCGGCGGTGCGGCGCTTCGGGGTGGGCCGCTCGGTGACGGCTACGGGACGGGTGGACGTGCTCGACATGGTCGAGCTCTATGCCTCCGCGGCGGTGGCGGTGGTGCCGTCGCTGTACGAGGGCTTCTCGCTGCCCGCGCTCGAGGCGATGTCGTGCGGGGTGCCGCTGGTGGCCACCCGGGCCGGGGCGATCCCCCAGCTCGCCGGCGACGGCGCCGCCGTGCTCGTGCCCCCGGGCGACGCGGGAGCCCTCGCCGCGGCCCTCGGAATGCTGCTGGACGACCCCGTGCGGCGCGCTGCGCTCGGACGCGCCGGACGGGACAGGGTGGTGCGGCGCTTCTCCTGGGCCGTCGCCGCGCACGCGGCGCTGGATGTCTACCGCGAGGTCGTGCGCCGGTGCTGACCGTCGACTTCGACCGTCTCGGGCTCGGTGCCGGAGCGCTCGTGCTCGACCTCGGGTGCGGTTCCGGGCGCCACGCTTGTGCCGCCGTGGAGCGGGGCGCCCGGGTGGTCGCACTCGATGCCGATCCTGGCTGCCTCGGCGGGGTCGCGGCCGTGGCCGCGGCGATGGCCGAGGCAGCCAGGATCGGC
>CADDZG010000292.1 GCA_902812355.1 Actinomycetota bacterium
CGCCGACGCGATCGCTCCGGCGCTCGAGCACTACCTCACGGGCGAGGTGTCGGCTGCTACGCCCGGAGAGGCGGAAGGTATGCGCCTCCCCGATCCCTAGCTCAGGTAGCCGACGTTGCCGGACGAAGCTCCGACGGGTCGCGCAGGTCGCACCCCCGGTGCTTCCGGCGGTTCCCGCCTCCCACATACCCCCGGGGTCCGACGCGCAGAGGCCCCCGGGAGGATCCCGGGGGCCTCTCGTGTACCTGGGACCTCGGACTAGAAGTCCATGTCGCCGCCGCCGCCCGGCATCGCCTGGTTCTTGTTCTCCTCCGGCTTGTCGGCGACTATCGCCTCGGTCGTGAGGAAGAGCCCGGCGATCGAAGCGGCGTTCTGAAGCGCCGAGCGGGTGACCTTGGCGGCGTCGATCACGCCGTCCTTGAAGAGGTCGGTGTACTCACCGGTGGCGGCGTTGAGGCCCTCGCCCGGGCCCATGCTGCGGACCTTCTCGACGACCACGCCGCCCTCGAGCCCGGCGTTGCGGGCGATCACCTTGAGCGGCTCCTCGAGCGCCCGCTGCACGATCAGGGCGCCGGTGTTCTCGTCGCCGGTGAGGTCGGTACGCAGCTTCTCGACCGCTTCCTGGGCCCTCAGCAGGGTGGTGCCGCCGCCGGCGACGATGCCCTCTTCGACCGCGGCCTTGGTCGTCTGCACTGCGTCCTCGATGCGGTGCTTCTTCTCCTTGAGCTCGACCTCGGTGGCCGCGCCGACCTTGACCACGCCGACGCCGCCGGCGAGCTTGGCAAGACGCTCCTGCAGCTTCTCGCGGTCGTAGTCGGAGTCGGTGCGCTCGATCTCGGCCTTGATCTGGTTGATCCGGCCCGTGATGTCCTCGGCCGCCCCGCCGCCCTCGACGATCGTGGTGTCGTCCTTGGTCACCACCACCTTGCGGGCGGTCCCGAGCATGTCGAGGGTCACGTTCTCGAGCTTGACGCCGATCTCCTCGCTGATCACCTGGCCCCCGGTGAGCACGGCGATGTCACCGAGGTTGGCCTTGCGGCGGTCGCCGAAGCCCGGCGCCTTGACCGCAGCCGCCTTGAAGGTGCCGCGGATCTTGTTGACCACGAGCGTGGCCAGGGCCTCGCCCTCGACGTCCTCGGCGATGATCAGCAGCGGCTTGCCGGCCTGCATCACCTTCTCGAGGACCGGGAGCAGGTCCTTGACCGCGGAGATCTTCTGGTTGGCGATCAGGATGTAGGGGTCCTCCAGCACCGCCTCCATGCGCTCGGAGTCGGTCACGAAGTAGGGGGAGATGTAGCCCTTGTCGAAGCGCATCCCCTCGACCAGCTCGAGCTCGATGCCGAAGGTGTTGGACTCCTCGACGGTGATGACGCCGTCCTTGCCGACCTTGTCCATCGCCTCGGCGATCGCCTCACCGATCTCCATGTCGTTGTTGGCCGAGATCGCGGCGACCTGAGCGATCTGGTCGCGACCCTCGACGTCCCGGGCCGCAGCGTGGATCGAGTCGACCGCGGTCTGCACCGCCTTCTCGATGCCCCGCTTGAGGGCGATCGGGTTCGCCCCGGCCGCGACGTTGCGCAGGCCCTCGCGCACCATCGCCTGAGCCAGCACGGTCGCGGTGGTGGTGCCGTCACCGGCTACGTCGTCGGTCTTCTTGGCGACCTCTTTCACGAGCTCGGCGCCGATCTTCTCGTAGGGCTCCTCGAGCTCGATCTCCTTGGCGATCGACACCCCGTCGTTCGTGATCGTCGGGGCACCCCACTTCTTCTCGAGGACCACGTTGCGCCCCTTGGGGCCGAGCGTGACCTTGACCGCGTCGGCGAGCTGATTCATGCCCCGCTCCAGCGCCCGGCGGGCCTCCTCGTGGAAGGACAGGGTCTTCGGCATACCTACCTCCTCGCTCCGTCCGGAACTCGCTTAGCACTCTCTGTTCCTGAGTGCTAAAGATAGCGCGTTCCGGTTGCGGTTAGCAAGCGGGGGCCGAGACTGCTAACGAGGGCTGGGAGGCTCGGGGTCAAGCCCCCAGCCGGCCCCAGCCGGCCCCAGCCGGCACCAGGGCAACCCCCGAGGCTGGCCCCATCGGGGACCTGGAGTCCCCGGCGGAATCCCCGACAGCCGGCCCCAGCCGGACTTCCCGAGGTCCGGCCCTCAGCGGAACCCTCAAT
>CADDZG010000293.1 GCA_902812355.1 Actinomycetota bacterium
GCGCCCCGGCGGCGGGACGGCCGGGCGCCGGCGGTGAGCCCGTCGTACAGGAGTAGGACCCCGAGCGCGGCGACCACGGCCAGCACGACGGTCACCGCAGCAGCTCCCTCACGTCGATCCCGGCCTGCTCGAAGCGGTCGACGGCCACGGGCTGCAGGCCGGTCCACCGCAGCTCGCCGTCGTGCCGCTCCCACAGCGGGACCGTCTCGATGCGATCGCCCTCGAGGCGGCCGGTGAGACCCACGATCTCGGTCGTGAGCCTCCTTTCGGCCAGCTTGCGCAGGTGCACGATCAGGTCGATCGAAGCCGCCACGGTCGGTGCCACGAACCCGTAGGTGACGTTCTCGCCGGCGAGCAGCGGCAGGGTGGTGAGCTTGGCGACCGCCTCGCGCGCCGAGTTGGCGTGGATCGAGGTCATCCCCGGAAGACCCGAGTTCAGCGCCACCAGGAGGTCGAGGGCCTCGCGCTGGCGGACCTCGCCGACGATGATGCGATCGGGGCGCATACGCAGCGCCTCCACGATCAGGCGGCGCAGGTCGATCTCGCCCTTGCCCTCGAGGTTGGGAGGCCGCGTCTGCATCGCCACGACATCGGGCAGCGGCACCCGCAGCTCGAAGACCTCCTCGCAGGTCACCACCCGGGCGCGGCTCGGTATCGACGCGGCCAGGCAGTTGAGCATCGTGGTCTTGCCGCTATGGGTGCCCCCCGACACGACGATGTTGAGACCGGCGCGCACGCACGCGTCGAGGAACGCGGCCGCCGGCGAGGGCAGCGACCCCAGGGATACGAGCTCGTCGAGCCCCCCGGCCCGCAGGACGTAGCGGCGGATGTTGACGGCCCAGTGCGAGCGGGTGATGTCGGGGATCACGACGTGGAGCCGTGAGCCGTCGGCCAGCGTGGCGTCCACAAAGGGGCTCGAGAGATCGAGCCGCCGGCCGCTGGCCCGAAGCATGCGCTCGACGAGATCGTGGATCTCGCCCGGGCCGAGCGCGATGTTGGTCAGCTCGTGGCGCCCGTCGCGGGCGCAGAACACCCGCCCCGGTCCGTTTATCCAGATCTCCTCCACCCGGGGGTCGTCGAACAGGGGCTGCAGCGGACCGAACCCTGCGACCCGGTCGAGCACCTCCTTGCGCACCGCCGCTGCGTCTGCCAGGCGCGGCAGACGAGCGCTGTGCGTGCGCTCGAGGTAGTCGGCGAGCACCTCATCGACGAGCGCACCGACCTCCGCTCCGTCGCCGGCGCCGGGGTCCAGGCCCCGGCGGCGCACGAGCTCGCGCACCTCCTGTTCGACGATGGCAGCCGCATCGTTCACGTGCGACCCGCCAGTCTCGCCAGCACCCCTCGGGCCGGTACCGGCGCCCCGACCAGCGCGGCGACGTCGGCGGCCGCGGCCACGAGGTCCGAGCCCGGCGCCACCTCGCTCACCGCGCGTCCGCTGCGGCGAGCCCGGTCGGCGTCGCGCGGGCGCTCCGGCACGAACACAGCGACCTTGCGTCCCGTGTGGCGTCGCACGAGCCCGGCCACCTCGGCGCGCCCATCCGCAGGACAGCGGTTCGCCACCACCACGATGCGCTCGGGGTCGACGACCTCGGCGAGTGCCTCGTAGGCCCACAGGAACGACTTCACCCCGACCGGGTCGCACCGGCACAGCGCGATCACCCGCTCGGACACCTCCAAAGCGATGCGGGTCATCTCGTTGCGGCCCCGCGGCGTGCCCCCGAGGCCTGCGTCCGGGGGCTCCAAGCAGAAGCCGGTATCCACCACGACGGCATCGAAGCTGTGCCGCAGCGCCTGGAGCGCGGCACGCCAGCCGTGGTCGGGCACGTCGGCCCACAGGTCGGCGCGCGCCAGCCCGGGCAACAGAGCGGGTCCCCGTCTTCCCGCCCGGGCGAGGTCGGCAAGGGTGCCCGGATCCACCGCACCGCGGCCGGCCGCGGTCGCGGCCCACACCACGCCGGGCAGCTCCTCCACGACCCCGAGCAGCTGCACGATGTCGCCCCCGTAGGGGTCGCCGTCGACGAGCACCGTGCGCCGCTCGCAGGCGCACATCTGCCACGCGAGCTCGATCGCGATCGTGCTCCGGCCCGGCGAGCCCTTGGGGCCCCACACGGCGACTACCCGGCCCGCGGCCCCGGGCGTCACCGAGGG
>CADDZG010000294.1 GCA_902812355.1 Actinomycetota bacterium
CATCACCGGGCGGGCCGGGCGCGTCGAGGTCGCCGGCGACCCGCCGGTCCCTCCCGCCGCGGGAGAGCCACCGCTCGCCTACGTGCGGCGCTTGCTGGCGTCGTGCAGCGCGCCGCCCGTCGCAGGCCTGCCTCCCTTCGCCGGAGGGGCGGTCGGCTACATCGGCTACGACTGCGTGCGCGAGCTCGAGCGCCTTCCCGATCCACCGCCCGACGATCTCGGACTGCCGGACCTCGTGCTGCTGCTGACCCGGACGTTGCTGGTGTTCGACCACCTCGCCCAGCGCTGCTTCGTGATCGCGCTTGCGCAGGGGGACGGTCGCGCCGCTTACGACGCCGCTTGCCGGCGCTGCGACGAGGTCGTCGCGACGCTCGCCCGGCCTCTTCCCGGGCCGCCCCTGGATCCCCCCGAACCCGGCACGTCGGTGAGTCTGCGCACCGATGTGAGCGACGACACCTACGCGCGCTGGGTGCGGATCTGCCGCGAGCACATCGCCGCCGGGGACGCCTTCCAGATTGTGCCCTCGCGGCGTTTCGAGGTCGAACCCGGGGTACCGGGCTTTGCCGGTTACCGCATGCTGCGCCTCGTCAACCCGAGCCCGTACATGTACCACCTGCGCCTGGACGTCGGGGGCGACACGCTCGAGCTCGCCGGGTCGTCGCCCGAACCGCTGGTGCGGGTGACCGGTGGGCGGGTGACGCTGCGGCCGATCGCCGGAACCCGCCCCCGGGGTGCGACGGAGGACGAGGATCGCGCCCTCGAGGCCGAGCTGCGCGCCGACCCCAAGGAGAGGGCCGAGCACGTGATGCTCGTCGATCTGGCGCGTAACGACGCCGGCAAGGTGTGCACCCACGGGTCCGTCGGAGTCGACGACCTCATGACGGTGGAGCGCTACAGCCACGTGATGCACCTGGTGTCGAGCGTGTCCGGCGACCTTGCCCCCGGGTGCACCGCGTTCGACGCGCTGGTGGCCGCGTTCCCTGCCGGGACGGTCACCGGGGCGCCCAAGGTAAGGGCGATGGAGATCATCGACCGTCTCGAGGTCACGCGGCGCGGCCCCTATGCGGGGGTCGTCGGCTACTTCGACTTCTCGGGCAATCTCGACGCGTGCATAACGATCCGGACGTTGATGACGGTCGGGGGCCGCACCTTCGTGCAGGCCGGCGCCGGGGTGGTCGCCGACTCCGTGCCGGAGGCGGAGGCCGAAGAGACGCGGCGCAAGGCCGAGGCCGCGGTGGCCGCCGCGGCCGCCGCCCGGGCGGCTCAGCCTGGAGGCTCGAGCTCCGCCTGAGCGCGTTCGGCCGGCAGGGACAGCACCACCGCCTCGGTGGTGATGCGGTCGATCACGTCGGCCGGTGCGAAGCGCGGGCCTTCGAGGAGCCCGACGCGGAACGCGACCCCCGAGAAGATGTCCTTCTGCTCGTCGGCAACGACCTCGGTGACGCGTCCGAGCTCGACGCCGTCGGCGGACACCACCGGGGTCCCGGTGGACAGCGCGGTCCAGGCGATCGGGGTCTGCGGCACGGCAGCAACATAGCAGCCCACCGGCGCCGCGCGGCGGTCTCGGCGGCAGTGGCCGGGGTGCTGGCGCTGGCCGCGTGCGGTCCTGCGGCCGGCCCGTCCCCGCCGCCGGCAGGCGGTCCTGCACACGTCTCGTCGGTGCGCGTGGAGCGCCTTGGGCGGCACTTCGATGCCGGGCTCAACCCTCGCCCGGCCGGGTCGCGCCGGGAGCAACTGGCCTCCGCGTACCTCGTCGCCCACCTCGCCGCCGCCGGTTACACGGTGCGGCTCGACCCGGTCCCGGTGGCGCACACCGTGGACTCGTCCAACGTCGAGGCGTTCCCTCCCGGCGGCGACGGCTTCGGGCGCGTGGTGATCGCGATGGCATACGACACCCCGCCCGGAGGCGCCCGCACCGGCACCGGGCTCGGTCTCTTCCTGGAGCTCGCCCGGGCCCTGCGGGCGGCCGGGATTACGGGCGTGACTTTCGTGGCACTGGGGGCTGATCACGCACGCATCGGCGGCGGACGGCTGGGCACCCGCCGCCTCGCCCGGGTCCTGCTCGACTCCGGCGTGCGCCCGCTGGTCGTCACCCTCGGCGCCGTCACCCGGGCCCCCTACGTCGCCGCCCGGGGCTACGG
>CADDZG010000295.1 GCA_902812355.1 Actinomycetota bacterium
GCGGGGCAGGGCCGGCCGGATGGCTGGGCCCGGGGTGGCGGGCTAGGGCTCCGAGTGGGCCCAGCAGCGAGGGATCCGGTGTGTGCCGGAACCGCAACGTCCCCGGACGAAGTCGGGACGTCCTTAGCCGTCGAGACAGCAGCCCAGGTTGGCGTAGAGGCCGCTCCGACACGCTCGCGCACCGTGGTCCAAGCCGCGGACTCCCGTCGCGTGGCGGGCCCCATGGATCCCGCGCGGGACCCACGGATCGCGCACGCGGCTCCCGGCGCATTGTCGCTCCCGCGGTGCTCGCCTATCCTTGCAAGCGCCATGCGCGAAGCGCCCAGCCCTGCACCCGCAACAGCCGCCCCGGCGCCCGTTGGCGAGCCGGTGATCGAGATACGCGGCCTGCGCAAGACCTACGGCGAGGTCGAGGCGGTGCGGGGGATCGACCTGACCGTCGCGCGCGGCGAGGTTTTCGCCCTGCTCGGCCCCAACGGTGCGGGCAAGACCACCACGGTCGAGATTCTCGAGGGTCACCGCGAGCGTTCGGCAGGCGACGTGTCGGTGCTCGGCTTCGACCCCGGCCGAGGCGAGCGCGCCTTCAAGGCGCGGATCGGCATCGTGCTCCAGGAGACCAGCGTCGACCGCTACCTAACCGTCGCCGAAGCGATCGACCTGTTCCGCTCCTATTACCCGTCACCGCTGCCGCGCGCGCAGGTGATCGACCTCGTCGGCCTCGCGGACCAAGCCAACACCCGGGTCGGCAAGCTCTCCGGAGGCCAGATGCGACGTCTGGACATGGCGCTGGGGCTCGCCGGCGATCCCGAGCTGCTGTTCCTGGACGAACCGACCACCGGTTTCGACCCGGCGGCGCGCCGCAACGCGTGGGAGGTGATCCGCAACCTTGCGGGCCTCGGCAAGACGATCTTTCTCACCACCCACTACATGGATGAGGCTCAGTACCTCGCCGACCGCGTGGCGATCATCGTCGGCGGCGTGATCGTCGCCGAGGGGCCTCCGGGTAACCTTGCCGGCCGCGATGTCGCGCGTACCCGCGTGCGCTTCGAGCTCTCCCCCGACTCACCCGGGCTACCGCCTTCGCTCAGGGAACGGGCCGAAATCGAAGGAGGCCGGGTGACGATGCAGCTCGATGATCCGCTGCCCGTGCTGCACGAACTCACCGGCTGGGCCCTCTCGCAAGGGGTGGAGCTGATCGGTCTGCACGTGGCGCAGCCGTCCCTCGAAGACGTCTACCTCGAGCTCACGGGCTCCGCGGCGGCCGAGGATGACGCTCCCCCGGCTCCGGAGCGGCGCCGAAGGAGGCGGCGGCGATGAACGATCTCGCCATGGTGCTGCGCCAGACGCGTTACGAGCAGAAGACGTTCTGGCGCAATCCCGCGTCCGCCTTCTTCACCCTCGTCTTCCCGGTGATGTTCCTCGTGATCTTCAACCTGGTGTTCGGCAACGACACGGCCAAGGGCAACCTGATGTCGTCCTCGACCTTCTTCGTGCCAGCGTTGACCGCTTTCGCGGTGATCAGTGCCACCTTCACGAACCTCGCGATGAACGTCACCGTCGCCCGCGACCAGGGACGCCTCAAGCGCGTGCGTGGCACGCCGCTACCGACATGGGCGTATCTCGCCGGCAAGATCCTCAACTCGATCGTCGTCGCCGCGCTGCTCGTCGTGATCATGCTCGTGATCGGCATCGGCATCTACGGAGCCGACACCGGCGGAGCGCACTGGGGTGATTTCGTGGCGACGCTCGTCGTGGGGGCCGTGTGTTTCTGCGCGCTGGGCATGGCTCTGGTCCCGTTCATACCCAACGAAGACGCCGCGCCCGCGGTCGTCAACTTCACGATCTTGCCGCTGCTCTTCATCTCCGACGTGTTCATCCCCCTGCCGCCGTCCACGCCGGCGTGGCTCACGACGCTTGCCGGCATCTTCCCGCCCGTGCACTTCGCCCACGGGCTGCTGTACTCGTTCGTCGACATCCCGGGATATCCCTTCGATCCCTTCGACCTCGTAGTGCTGGGCATCTGGGCGGTTGTGGGCATGGTGGTGGCGCTGCGGCGCTTCTCCTGGGAGCCCCGGCGCTAGGGACTCGGCGTGGGGGACCCGGTTCGTGGGGACCCGGTTCGTGGGGGCGCGGTCG
>CADDZG010000296.1 GCA_902812355.1 Actinomycetota bacterium
CACGCCGCGGCGGTCGCCGAAAGGCTCGGCCGCCTCGGGATCGTCGCGGCGACGGCGCTGTAGCAGCGTGTGCTCCACCGCTAGGCCCACGGCAAAGCCGCCCGCGGCACCGACGGCCGCGGCGGCGCGCGGTAGCCGCGGCAGCTTCACGCCGGCGCTCGCCCCGTGAACAACCGGGGCACCCGTGACGGGATGCGGGCCGTGACCTCGTAGTTGATCGTGCCGATCAGCTCGGCCAGCTCCTCCGCGGTCACCCGCTCGCCGCCGTCCTCGCCGATCAGCGTGATCGTCTCGCCCACCTGGGCATCGGTATCGCCGACGTCGACCATGAACTGATCCATGCACACGGTGCCGGACACGCGCCGCCGCCGCCCCCGCACGATGACGTCGGCGCGGCCGGACAGCCGCCGGTCGTAGCCGTCGGCGTAGCCCGCCCCAACCGTGATGACGCGCGCGTCACGGCGCAGCTCGTAGGTGAGCCCGTAGGACAGGCGGTCGCCGGCCGGCACGTCTTTGGCCATGATCACGCGCGCCCGCAGCGACAGCACCGGGCGCAGGGGAGCGCACCCGACGAAGCTGGGGCCCGGCCACAAGCCGTAGGCGGCCACCCCCGCCCTCACGATATCGAGGTGCGCCTCCGGCAGCGACAGGATCGCCGCCGAATTGGCGATGTGCCGGTAGCGCACCCGCAGGCCGGCCCGCTGCACCTGGCCGCAGAGGTCCTCGAAGAGATCGAGCTGCTTGCGGGTGAAAGGGTGATCGGGAACGTCTGCGACCGCGAGATGGCTCCACAGGCCCTCGAGCTCGAGCCCCGGCAGGCCGCGCAACGCCGCGACCGCGTCGGGCACCTCGGATGCCAGCACCCCGACCCGGTGCATGCCGGTATCGAGCTTGAGGTGCACCTTGACCCGTCTCCCTGCGTTTTCAGCCGCGTCGGACAGGGCCCGGGCGAAGTCCAGCGTGTACACCGTGGCAACGAGATCTCGCTCGACGAGCGCAGCGACCGCGCCGACCGGAGGCTCGGTGAAGACGTGGATCGGCGCGGCGATACCCCGGTCGCGCAGGTGCAGCGCCTCGGCGACACGCGCCACGCCGAGCCGGGTGGCACCGGCCTCGAGCATCGCCACGGCACACTCGGGGTTGCCGTGCCCGTAGGCGTAGCCCTTGACCACCCCCATGAGCTCCGCCCCGGGGGCCCTGTCCCGCAGGACCCTCACGTTGTGGCGCAGGGCATCGAGGTCGACCTCGGCCCACACCGGGTGCCCGCGCGCATCTATCTCCCGCCGCGACAGTCCGGCCACCACACCTCCCGCTCGAACACTCGCTCCTCAGGGTACGGCCCCCGGGGCCGGCGGCGCGGGCTTCGCCGAGGTACCCCGGTGACCGCGGGATCGGTCGCCGCCACCGGGTCGGACTAGCCGCGCGCGCCCTCTGCGCGCCCGGCACCGAGCTCCTCCAGCACCTCCGGCAGCGCCTCGGCGACGTCGCCCGCCATCGCACCTGCGACCGGCAGCGTCTCCGCCGTGGCGCCATGGACGTAGGCGCCGGCCCACGCCGCGGTGAACGCGTCGAGGCCTCCGGCAAGCAACGCGGCTATCACCCCGGTCAACACGTCTCCGGTGCCGGCGGTGGCCAGGGCCGGCCCCCCGGTCGGATTCACCACGCAGCGGCCCGAGGGATCGGCGATCACCGTGCGGTAGCCCTTGGCGACCACGACGCAGCCGAGGTCCGCGGCGAGGCGCCGCGCCGCCGACAGGCGGTCGTCGAGGACCTCCCCGGTCGACGTGCCCAGCAGGCGGGCGAGCTCGGCGGGGTGCGGCGTGAGCACGAGCGGTGCCGCGCGCCGCCGGGCGACGGCGGTGTCCTCGGCCAGGACGTTGAGACCGTCGGCGTCGAGCACCACCGGCAGCGACACCGACCCGAGCGCCCGCTCGACCAAGGCGCGCTGGGCCTTCCCCCGCCCGAGCCCCGGGCCCAGCGCCAGCACCTGAGCTCGTTCCAGGACCCCCGCGAAAGCTTCGAGCGCCGCGGGGCCGAGCACGGCGTCGTCGGTGACGGCCTCGGTCAGCACCTCCTGCACCTGGATCGCGGCGATCCGCTCGACCTCGGCCGACGAGCCGAGGGTGACGTAGCCG
>CADDZG010000297.1 GCA_902812355.1 Actinomycetota bacterium
GGGAGGGCGTGGTCGGCCGCGTCGCCGCTACCGGGGGCACGCTGCTGCTGCCCGGCCCCCACGGAGCCCCCGCGCCGCAGCCGGCACCCGGCGAACCGCGCCTGCCGGCGTCGATCGCGATCCCGCTGCTGAGCCAGGACCGCGTCGTGGGGGTGTTGGCCGTCTACCGCAAGGACCCGGCGCGCCCGTTCTCGGACCAGGACGTCGACACCGTCACCTTTCTCGCCGAACAGGGCGGGGTGGCGATAGAGAACGTGCAGCTGCACGAGGAGGCCCAGCGGCTGTCGCTCACCGACGGGCTCACCGGACTGTGGAACCGGCGCTACTTCGAGATGCAGTTCCGCCAGGTGCTGGCGACCTCGCTGCGCTTCGGGCGGCCGTTCGCGGTGCTGCTTTTCGATCTCGACCACTTCAAATCGGTCAACGACACCTACGGGCACCGCGCCGGGGACGCGGTGCTGGTCGAGCTGTCGCAGCGCATCGCGGCGATCACCCGTGAGGTCGACACGCTGGCGCGCTACGGGGGCGAGGAGTTCATCTGCCTGCTGACCGAGACCGACCTCGCCGGAGCCCTCACTGCCGGCGAGAAGATCCGCGAGGCGGTGGCGTCGCGACCCATGACCGTGGACGGACGTCCCCTGTCGCTCACCGTGTCGGTCGGAGCTGCGTGCTACCCGCAGCACGGGCGCACCCTCGCGGCCCTGGTCGAGGCCGCCGACCGGGCCCTGTACGACGCCAAGCAGGGCGGCCGCAACCGGGTACGGGCACCGCAGGAGGAGCCGGGCTCGGTCGCCTGGGGGCACCGAACCGGCTCTTGACCCCGGCGGGGGCCGGCTCCTCCACGCCGATCCGGTCGCGACCGCGCCCGGCGGGGGCCGGGACGGCCCCCGGTACACTGACCCGGGTCGCAACCGAGCCCGGGAGGACGCCGTGGCGGTCCGTAAGGCCGTGATTCCCGCCGCCGGCTTCGGGACGAGGTTCCTGCCGTTCTCGAAGGCCGTGCCCAAAGAGATGCTCAACGTCATCGACCGGCCGTGCATCCAGTACGTCGTCGAGGAGGCGGTGCGGGCCGGGATCCAAGACATCCTGATCGTCACCAGCCGGGGCAAGTCGGCGATCGAGGACCACTTCGACTACGCGCCCGATCTCGAGGCCCACCTGCGTGCCGGGGGCAAGGGCGCCGAGCTCGACGAGGTCCGGCGCGTCGCCGAGCTCGCCGACATCCACTACGTGCGCCAGAAGGAACAGAAGGGTTTCGGCCACGCCGTGCTGATGGCCGCCGAACACGTCGGCGACGAACCCTTCGCGGTGCTGGTGGGCGACGAGGTGGTGCCGGAGCCCACCGGCGCGGAGAGGGATTTGCTGCCGGCGATGCTGGAGCTCTTCGAGCGGCACCGGCGCAGCGTGCTGACCGTAGTCGAGGTGCCGCCCGAGGACGTGTCGGCCTACGGGATCGTCGACGGCGAGGAGGTCGCCGAGGACGTCTACCGGGTGCGGGCCATGGTGGAGAAGCCCGATCCCGCCGACGCGCCTTCCAACCTCGGCTCCCGGGGCCGTTACGTGTTCACCCCCGACCTCTTCGATCACCTCCGGCGCACGCCCCCGGGCAAGGGCGGCGAGATCCAGCTGACCGACGCGATCGCGTCGCTGGCCGAGGCCGACGAGGTCTACGCCTACACGCACCGGGGGCCGGTGTACGACGTCGGCCGGCCGCTCAACTACCTGCAGGCGACGATCGAGCTGGCGCTGCGCCGGGACGACCTCGCCAAGCAGATGCACGACTTCATCGCCGAGGTCGCGGCGCGCTGACGGTAGCGTTGAGCCCTGGCGGTAAGGCCCACCCTACCGCCGAGGAGGTTCGTATGCTTACGGTCGAACAGGCGCGCGCTCGGGTGCTCGCCGCGTTCGCCCCGCTGCCTGCGGTGGAGGTGGCGCTGTCGGACGCGGCCGGGTACGTGCTCGCCGCCGACGTCGTGGCCCCCCACGACCTGCCCCGTTTCGACAACTCGGCGATGGACGGCTACGGGGTGGTGGCCGCCGACACCGCCGGCGCGGGCCCGGATTCGCCGGTGCTGCTCGAGCTCGTGGGGGAGTCGCGCGCCGGGGTGCCGGGCGACGCGGTGG
>CADDZG010000298.1 GCA_902812355.1 Actinomycetota bacterium
CGGTGGCGCGGTCACAGGCGCGCTCGCGCGCGGTCGTGGCGGCACGGCGCCCGACGTGGGACAGCGACACCGCGACCCTGGCCGCGGGGTGATCGGTGTGGCGCACCCGCCCGAGCAGGTCGCGCCACGCCGGGACGTGCTCGGGCGCATACAGCCCGGGGCTGCCGTCGCCGATCCGTCCCGCGGCCTCGACCGCGACGTGGGGCACGAGCACGAGACCGGCGCCGGTGGCCGCGGCGTCGTTGAGGGCCCGGGCGATCTCGGGCCCGGGGGTGCCGTCGCACGCCTCATAGGACGGCCGGGTGAGCGCCACGACGCGGTTGGGGATCGTCGTCCCGTGCAGCTCCAGCGGGGTGCGTGCCGGGGTCGGGGACGCCTCGCCGGTGCCGGGGGCCGCAGTGCGCGACGCAAACCACGCGTCGACCTCGGCGACGAGGCGGGGGTCGCGCAGCCTGATCGCGGTGTAGCCCATCCGCCCGCTGCGCGACAGGAGATGGAAGGCGAACTGCAGGGGCTCGAGGTGCGCGTAGCGGGCGGTGTTCTCGAAGTAGGTCTGGCTCTGGCGGGCCGCCTCCTGCAGGCGCTCGACGCGCGGCTTGCGCTCGGCCTCGAACGCGGCCAGGGCGGCGCCGAGGTCGCGGCCCTCACGGATGCACCCGGCGAGCGCGATGGCGTCCTCCATCGCCAGCTTGGTGCCCGAACCGATCGAGAAGTGCGCGGTGTGGGCCGAATCCCCGAGCAGCACGACCCGGTCGCCCAGCCTCCACGTCGCCGTGCGCACAGTCGGGAACGAGATCCACATCGAGCGGTTGGACATGAGCCCGTGGCCGCGCAGGTGCTCGGCGAAAAGGTCCTCGCAGTAATCGATCGAAGATTGCTCGGTGGCGTCCGCCAGCCCGGCGCGCCGCCACGTGCGCTCGTCGCACTCGACGATGAAGGTCGAGGTGTCGCCGTCGAAGGGATAGGCGTGCACCTGGAACAGCCCGTGGCGGTTGCGCTCGAAGATGAAGGTGAAGCAGTCGAAGGTGCAGTGGGTGCCGAACCAGATGTAGCGGGTCCGGCCCATGTCGACGCGCGGCCGGAAGTGTGCCTCGTGGAGCCGGCGCACGGTCGAGTTGACCCCGTCGGCGGCGACCAGGAGGTCGCGCTCGGGGAGGGTCTCGGGGTCGGTGACGTCGTGCTCGTAGACGACGTCGACCCCGAGCTCGGCACAGCGGTCGTGCAGGATCTGCAGCAGCGCCTTGCGCGAGATGCCCGAGAAGCCCTGGCCCTCGGCCCGCACGACACTGCCGCGGTAGCGCACGTCGATCGCGTCCCACAGCACGAGGCGGTCGGAGATCGCCTCGAAGGTGTCGGGGTCGGCGTCGCGGAACGACGCCAGCGTGCGGTCCGAGAACACCACCCCCCAGCCGTAGGTCGCGCCGGCGGGGTTGCGCTCGAACACCGTGACCTCGCAGCCGGGGACCTGCTTGCGCAGCAGCAGGGCAAGGTAGGACCCGGCCGGCCCCCCGCCGAGGACCGCGATCCTCACCGCCGGCCCTCCTCGTGCTCCCCACCCGGCGCGTCGCGGGATGCAGCCCGGCGCGATGGCCCGGCGCATGCAGCAAGGCGGCGGCACACGGGTCGGGTGCGGCTCACGAGACCGGTTCCAGCAGCACGTCGGCGTTGCGGCTCACGACCTCGGCGAGGCGCGCCACCTGGTCGGGATCGGTGACCGCCGGCAGCAGCACGAGCTCGTCGCAGCCCGCCTCGGCGTAGCCGCGCAGGTACTGCACGACCGCCTGGGGGCTGTCGAGCAGGGCGTCGGCGATCGTCGCCGCGAAGGGGCCGGTGAAGGCGTAGTAGTCGAGCAGGTAGGCGCGCCCGCGCGCCGCGGCGTCTGCGCCCAAGGCGAAGTAGGCCTGGGCCCACAGCAGGGGCCGGCCGGTGCGGGCGTGTTCGTCCCACGCCTGCAGCGTGCGCTGCGCGGCCCGCTCGAAGGTGCGCGGCGGTCCTCCTCCGTGGACGTAGCCGTCGGCGTGACGCGCGGCGCGCGCGTAGGTGGCATCGCTCATCCCGCCGACCAGCAGGGGCGGTCCGCCGGGACGCACGGGGGCCGGGCCGGCGTCGCTGCGCTC
>CADDZG010000299.1 GCA_902812355.1 Actinomycetota bacterium
CCGCAGGTGCCGCCCACCACGCGCTCGTCGTTGACCGGCTGCGGGAGCGCTGCCGGCACCGCGCAGCGGTCGCGCCCGGCACGTCGGTCGCTCACGATCACCACCTCGGCCCCGGCCCTCACCACGGCCACCGCCTGCGCCGCGATGCGGCGGCAGGCGGCGGCGAGACCGGTGGGCCCGGCGGTCACGGGGAAGGTCGCGTCGAGCACCGTGGCCCCCTCGGCGATCAGGGCGGTGACGGCCGACGGGTACAGCACCGGCGACGGGTACTCACGCAGGGCGGCGGCCTCGGGGCGCTCCCGCAGCAAGGGGCCGCGCCGGCCGATCCGGGTGGTCAGCGACATCACCGCTCGCTCGCGCAGGTGGTCGATCGGGGGGTTGGTCACCTGCGCGAAGCGCTGCCGCAGGAAACCGCTCACCGGTGGCGAGAAGCGTGCCAGCGGGGGCAGCGGCGTGTCGTCGCCCATCGAGGAGATCGGCTCGGCACCGTCTACCGCCATCGGGCGCAGCATCACGGTGAGGTCCTCGCGCGTGTAGCCCGCCGCCACCTGACGGGCCTCGACGTCGTCCCCGGGCCGGGTCGGTCCGCCCTCGTCCATCGGGCGCAGGTAGGTATCGACCCACGCGCGGTAGGGCCGGCGCGAAGCGAGGCTGCGTTCGAGCCGGTCCGTGGGGATCAGGCCGCCGCGCCGGGGGTCGATGCACAGGAGCTCGCCCGGGCCGAGGCGCGTGCGACGGACGGTGCCGCGCCCGGTGAGCGGCACTGCCCCGGCCTCCGAGGCGCACGCCACCGTGCCGTCCTCGCACACCGCCACCCGCAGGGGACGCAGCCCGTTGCGGTCGAGCCACGCGGCGACCACGGCGCCGTCGGCGGCGACCACGGCCGCCGGGCCGTCCCACGGCTCGGACAGGCATGCGTTGTAACGGCGAAAGCCGGCGACGTCGGGATCAACCATGCGGCCCTCCCAGGCGGGCGGGACGAGCAGGGTGGCGGCGTGGGGGAGCGGCCGGCCGGCCCGCACCACGAGCTCGAGGGCCTCGTCGAGCATCGCCGAGTCCGAGCCGGCGGGGTCGAGCGGCGGGTCGAGCAGCTCCTCGGGACACAGCGGCTCGCTGCCGAGCGACCCCGCCCGCGCCGCGAGGCGGACCTGGTTGCCCCGGATCGTGTTGATCTCCCCGTTGTGGGCGATCATGCGCAGGGGCTGGGCGCGCGTCCAGCCCGGCGCGGTATTGGTCGAGTAGCGCTGATGGAAGAGCGCGAACCACGCCCGCAGGCCGCCGTCGGTGAGGTCGGGGTAGAAGGCCGCGAGCTGGTCGGCGGCGCACAGGGCCTTGTAGGTGATCACGCGCGTCGAGAACGATGCGAAGTAGCCCTCCACCGCCGCGGCGCGCAGCGCGCGCTCGGCGCGCCGCCGGGCGCGGAAACACCGTCGTTCCCCACCCTCGGGATCGTCGTCGGGCGGTGTGGCGAGGATCGCCTGACGGATCACCGGCAGGGATGCACGTGCCGCGTCGCCGAGCGCGCCTTCGTGCACGGGGACGTCGCGCCAGCGCAGCACCTGCAAGCGTTCCTCGTCGCAGGCGCGCTCGGTGATGCGAACGAAGACATCGGCGGCGCGCGGGTCGCAGAATGTCATCGCCACGGCTACCGGACCGTCGCGCTCGGGAGCGAGGAGGTCGTGCGGCAGCGGCAGCAGGACCCCGGCGCCGTCCCCTGTGCGAGCATCGGACGCCACGGCGCCGCGGTGCTTGACTCGGCACAGCGCCTCGAGAGCGTCGTCGACGACGCGGCGCGATGGCCGTCCCAGTCGATCGGCGACGAAGCCGATGCCGCATGCGTCCCGGTCGCGGTGGCGTTCCGTCATCGCGTCCTCCCGGGCACCGGCCGCCGGACGCGGCAACGGCGCCCCATCGGGAGCGCCGTTGCTCGTTCGGTGCTTGCAAGCTACCCACCGGTCGCGCCGATGTCAAAGACCCACGGCCGGGGCCGCGGCCGGCTCAGGCGGTGGTGGCGGGGGCCCGGGCCGCAGCCCGGCGCGGCACGTGACGCGTGCGGGCGAGGAACGCGACCAGCACGGGAACGAGGTACACCGCGTAGATCGCCACCATCTCCAGC
>CADDZG010000300.1 GCA_902812355.1 Actinomycetota bacterium
CCGCGAGCGCGCCGAGCGCCGAGAGCTGCGCCACGCGCGCCTGCCACAGGCGCGGGGACGGCCCCGCCGGGGCGGTGCCGTCCGAGCGGGGCCCTAAGCCGATCGCCACGGACAGGTCAGGCCCCGAGGTGGTGCGGGGGCCCGGGGTCGGCGTCGAGCCCGTTGGCGATCTGCCACAGGGCGGCAAGGGCCCTGATCGCGTTGCGCTCCTCGAACGGCGCGAGCTCGTCGCGCCGGTTCTCGAGCACGTCGGCGAGGCGCCGGTAACAGTCCAGCAAGGTGCGCTCGGCGTCGTTGAGCGCGTTGGTCGTGTCGCTCATCATGCTCCCGTCCGGGCTGCGCCCTTTATCTCGCGGCGGTCGACGAGGCGTTTGGCCTTGAGCTCGAAGCGCGGCAGGCTGCCGGGCTCGGCCTCCTCGACCTCGAAGCGCAGACCCTCGTGCGCGTCGCTCAGCTCCCGCCGCAGGGCCCCCAGCACCGCGTCGCGCTCGCGCGCCCAGTCGTGGAACTCGACCCGCACGGCGATCTCGTCGCGGATGCCCTCGGCCGTGTACAGCAGGATCTGGAACTCGTCGATCTCGCGGTGCTCGCGCACGATCGCTTCGATCGCGCTCTGGTACACGTTCGTGCCGCGCACGAGCTTCATGTCGTCGACCCGCCCGGTGATGCCCCCCTCGTAGATGTCGAAGGTGCGCCCGCAACTGCAGCTGCTGCCGGGGATGCGGGTCACGAGGTCGCGCGTGCGGTAACGGATCACCGGGATCATGCCGCGCCCGAACGACGTCACCACCCGCTCACCCTGCTCGCCGTAACCGACCGGGCGATCGCCGTTGGGCTCGAGGACCTCTTCGATGTAGTGGTCCTCGATGATGTGGGTGCCCCCGGGTTGGTGGGAACACTCGAAGATCATGATCGTGCCGAGCTCGGTCATGCCGGCGGTGTCGCCGGCCTTGGCCCCCCACTGCTCCTCGATCAGCCTCTTGGTCGCGGGGATCGAGCCCGCTGGTTCGCCCGACAGGATCAGGCGCGACACCTTCGAGCCGGGGAGGTCGATGCCCTCGCGCCGCGCTTCCTGGGCGAGGCGCAGCGCGTAGGTCGGGGTCGACGCAACCACGGTGGCGCCGGAGTCGACGATCTGCTGCACGCGCCGCTGGGTGTCCATTGCCCCGCCGGGCACCACGAGCGCGCCGATCTTCTCGCATGCGTAGTGCGCCCCCCAGAAGCCGATGAAGGCGCCGTAGCCGAAGGCGAAGAACACCGTGTCGCTCGGGCGCACGCCGAAGCCCCAGAAGCCGTAGCACCACATCTCGGAGATCCAGTCCCAGTCCTTGGTCGAGTCCAGCACCCGCAGGGGGGCCTTGCCGGTCGTCCCCGAGGTCATGTGGTAGCGGATCGCGGTCTCCGGCGGCACGGCGAGGAACGGGCCGTAGGGAGGCTCGTCGAGCTGGCCCTGCATCCACTCCTCGCGCGTCATGAACGGCAGCCGGCGCAGGTCCTCGAGCGAAGAGATGTCGTCCGCGCTCACGCCGGCCTCCTTGAGCCGGCGGGCGTGCCACGGGACGTTGGCCTCGGCGAAGGCTACGAGGTTGCGGAGCTTGCGTGCCTGCAGCGCCTCGAGCTCGTCGCGCGGCATCGTCTCGTGGCGCGGGTTCCAGTAGGGACTGTCGGACATCATCACCCCCGGCTTCGCTGCCTTGCGAGGCGAGCGTACATCCGAGCCCGCCGCGCCCGCTCCCCCCGGGTTAGGTTGACCGGCATGCCCGAGGTCGAGCTCCCCGTCGCCCTGCGCGACCGCTGGTCCGGGCTCTATCGCGACGCTCTGCGCGTGGGCGCCGAGGTGCTGGCGCCGATCGCCGCCGACTCCCCGGGGGCGGGGGTCGACCATGCCTTGGTCGCGGCGCTCGGCGAGCACGGGCTGATCGCCCGGCTCTTCCCCGCCCCCTACGGCAGCGCTCAGGACGAGGTCTCGCCCACCGAACTGTGTGTGCTGCGCGAGGCGCTCGCCCGCGTCTGCACCGAGGCCGAGACCGCACTCGCCCTGCAGGGCCTCGGCGCCTATCCGATCCTGCTCGCCGGGAGCCCGG
>CADDZG010000301.1 GCA_902812355.1 Actinomycetota bacterium
GCCACCGCCCTCGCGCTGTGCGCCGCGACCGCGTCGTGGTTGCGCTGGTGGGTGGTGAGCGACGACGAGGAACTCCTCGGCCGCGCTGCGGCCGCCGGGCACGAGGTCGTGCGGGACCCCGGCGGCGGCCTCAATCCCGCCCTGCGCCTGACGATCGCAAGCGCGCGCGACGCGGGGGCAGAGGCCGTGCTGATCATGCCGGGGGACCTGCCGCTGGCGCGCCCTCAGGACGTCGTCGACGTGCTCGACACGGGGGCCACCTCAGACGTCGTGGTCGTACCCGCATCCGACGGCGGCACGGGGGCGTTGTTCCTGTCGCCTCCGGACGTGATGGAGCCCGCCTTCGGGGAGCACAGCCTCGCCACCCATGCGACCGCCGCCGAACGCCTCGGCCTGCGCTGCTCGATCCTCGAGCTCGAGCACCTGGCACTCGACGTCGACACCGTCGCCGACGTCGCGGAGCTGCTGCGCCGGGAGCCGGGGGGCCCGTGGGACCGCTTCGTGCCGTTCGTCGGCGACGCCGTCCGCCCGCGCTGAACGGCTTCAGCCCGGCCCGTGCTCGCCTCCGCCGGGCGTGCGCTCCGCGCCGGCGGGTGGAGGGATCAGCGCATCGGCGCGTCGGCGCCACCCCTCCTCGGCCCGGCCGGTCAGCTCTTCGAGGCGGCCCGGTGTCGGCACCCTCACCCCGGGACCTTGAAGCAGCAGCGCGCCGACCACGGCACCGACCCCGAGCACGGTGAGCACCGCAGTCTGGGCCACCGATGCATGGCGCGGCGGGGCCAGTGTGCGGCCCTCGTCCCCTGCTGCCGCGGCCCGGCCGCGTCCGTAACCGGCGGCGAACAGCAGCACCACGGCGAGCACCACGAGGATCGCCTGGACCACGCGTATGGCCCGCCGCTGGCGGGCCGGTCCCACCGGCCCCCGGTGCGCCCCCCCGGTCATCGCACGCTTCATGACCGCGTCGACCATAAACCGGCCCGGACGCGTCAAAGCCCGGACGCGTCAAGGCCCCGCCGCGGCGGGGCCTTGACCGCAGCGCTGCGCCCGGGCTACCGGCGCCCTCCCGCGACCTTGTCCTTGAAGCCCTGGCCCGGCTTGAACGCCGGGACCTTCGACGCTTTGACCTTGACCGGCTCGCCGGTGCGGGGGTTGCGCGCGGTCCGGGCCTTACGGGAGCGTCGCTCGAAGGTCCCGAAACCCGGCAACGTCACCCGCTCGCCCTTGCGCACCTGCTTCTGGACCTCGGCGAGGACCCCATCGAGGACGTCGCCCACGGCGCGCTTGGTCTCCCCAGTGGCCTTGGCCACCGCGTCGATCAGCTCGCTCTTGTTCACCGATCCTCCCTCCGCTCGACGCCGTTGTCCCCGGCCCGTGCGGCCGGGGACATCGATACCCTATAGCGCCGAAACCCCAGAACGACGGTATTGCAAGCGATCCGGCGGGTCCGGCGACGCCGCGCGACGGGTCCGGTCGGATTCACGGGCGACCGGGACGGGGCGCGGCGCGCGCTGCCGCCGAGACCGCGACCCGGTCGATCCCAACGATCCGCAAAAAGGTGGTTCGCAGATGTGCCCCCAGAGCCACCGTGATCGCGGACGGACCGGCACGGACGTCGGCTTCGACCGGCAGCCCGCGCCGGACCAGGTACGCGAGTGCGGTGGCGCGCGCCGCCGCGGTATCCAGCGCCACCCGCCGCCCGCCGGTGGCGTAGTAGGCGTCGAGATCTAGCTCGCCGGCCCCCGCCAGGGTCGCCGCATCGGCGGCATGCTGCAGGCTCTGGCGCAGCAACAGGGCACGGGTGGCGTCGATCGCGAACCCGCTCACCGCGATGCATACGAGCAGCAGCCCCAGCGCCAGCAGCGTGACCTGGCCGCGCTCTGCGCGCGCTGCCCTCATCTGCTGCCGTAGGGGTCGATGCGCGCCACGTAGCGCGCGTGCACTGCGATCACCGGTACCGGTGCCGAGCCGAGCAGCGGTATCGAGAACACCGGGACCGGATAGGTGACGTCGACGCGCAGCTGCGCACCGCGTTCCAGGCCGCCCGGCCACGCGCCGGCCGCGCGCGCGGGCTGCGGG
>CADDZG010000302.1 GCA_902812355.1 Actinomycetota bacterium
GGGCCCGGCCCCCACACGTCCGACGCCGGCATGCCGAGGGCCGAGCGCTCGCGGCCCGCCGCGTCGTAGGCGTCCAGCACGTGGCCGTGCTGCCACCAGACCTCGCCCGTGCTGCGCACCCAGGTCATGCGCCCGTGGGTGAAGTCCTGGGCCCGGCCCGCGGGATGGTCGGAGCCGCGGGGAACGTCGTAGGCGTCGCCCAGGGCCCGCCCGGGAGCTCCGCCGAGCTGCCGGTAACGATCGACGAAGCGGTCGGCGACGTCGTAGCGCAGGTGGAACGAGAACAGGGTGTCCTCGAGCCCCAGCACCGAGCGCACCGCCCAGCCGCTCACCAGCACCTTGCGCTGGGTGCCGACGATTCTCACCCCGCCACCGTCCGGGGTCACCACCGTGACCCGCCCCGACACGCCGAGCGGATCGCGGATCGCGACCTTCTGGAGGGCGCCGGTGCCGTAGGCGGCGTCGAACAGATCGGACAGGCGCTGCCACCCGACCCTCACCTTCCACCTGTAGTTGGGGTCGATGTCGGCGCCGTCGTAGGGGTCCGTCACCCCCCTCAGGTAGGGGACGGGGGTGCCGCCCCAGACGTTCTCGTTGTTCTCGGTGTGGCCTCCCGAAGACGACATGAACAGCGCCTGGATCGGCTCGCCTTGGTACACGACGATCTGTCCCTCGGTGTCGTCCACCGCCTTCTTCCATCGGTCCCAATAGCCCGACGTGCGCTTGGAGTCGCCCGCGTAGACCTGGTCGTAGGCACTGTCGTAGAGCCCGCAATCGCATGGGTAGCGGTGCTGCCCGAGGGTGGTGATGCGCTGGTACGCGTAGGTACGAGAGGCGATCGCCTGGGCCCTTAGCGCGGCCGGGGGCCACGACGACGGCATCTCGGCGATGCCGTAGAGGTACTCCTGCATCGGCAACACCACGATCAAACGCATGCAGAACCCCTGCGCGCACGCAGACGAGCGGTAGGTCTCGAAGCGCATGTTGCCGTAGGCGTAGTTGGTGTCTTTGGCCGGCACCCGCACGAGGGACCCGTAGCCTTCGTAGTCCAGCACCAGAGGATGGGCGGCATCACCGAACACGCGCACACCCGCGTCCTCCACCCTTACGCCGTCCTTGTAGATCCGCATGCCCCCGGTCGGGCCCGCCTGGACCCGGAAGGTCGACCCGAGCCCGCCGGTGGCCACGGTGTGGTCGCTGCCCTGGACGTGGAAGCGCAGCTTGCCCCCGCCGGCCCGGTAAGGCGGATCGACCGACGACACCGTTATCGAGCCCATCGATCCCCCCATCCCAGGCAGCAGACCGACCCGCACCCGGCCGATGTCCCGGATCGCGATGTCGGTGCCGCGGTAGTAATGAGCGAGGATCCGATGGGCCCCCCAGCCGTGCAGGGCGTAGCCGTAAGCGCCGTACTGGGACATGCCGATCCCGTGGCCGAAGCCGCCGCCCCTTATCACCACCGCGCTCGGCAGTGCGCCCGCGGGGAGCGCCCCTGCGACGATCAGCCCGGCTACCACACAGGTGGCCGACCCCAGCCGGCGGTGCACCCGGACAACATTACGCACACCAGTCTCATCGGTCGAGGGCTGTGAGGCTGTAGGGACCGGACTCCGGGCGGGACGCCGCGCGCCGGTTCACGGGGCCCGGCGGACGGCCTCCCGGTAGGCCTCCAGCGTCGCCAGCGCCGTGCGCTCCCAGGTGAAGCGCGACGCGTGGGCCTTGCCCACCATGGCCAGGCGCCGGCGGGCCGCGGCATCCCGCCCCAGCTCGGCGAGCGCCTCGGCCCACGCGTCCCGGTCGGACGGGTCCAGAACCACCGCCGCATCCCCAAGGACCTCGGCGGCGGCGGGATACGCCCCGGCGAGCACCGGGGTGCCGGCGGCCATCGCCTCCAGCGGGGGTAGCCCGAAGCCCTCGTAGCGCGACGGGTAGCAGAACAGCTCCGCCGCCGCCAGGAGGCCGGGCAGGGTCTCGTCGCCGACCCAGCCGATCGGCACTACGCCGGCGCGGCGCGGCAGCCGTGGCCCCCAGCCGGGCGGTCCGGCCAGCACCAGCATCCACCC
>CADDZG010000303.1 GCA_902812355.1 Actinomycetota bacterium
GTTCACGCTGTTGCGCGCCCTGCTCCGCGGTCTCGCCCGGGGCCGCGCCTGCGGCGACTTCCCCTGGCTCCTGCGCGGCCCGGGCCGCGTCCTCCTCTGCCCGCCGGGCCTCGGCGGCACGCTGCTCGGCCTCGCGGATCTGGCTCTCGGACTTGATGTCCACCCGCAGACCCGTGAGCCGCGCCGCGAGGCGGGCGTTCTGGCCCTCCTTGCCGATCGCCAAGGACAGCTGGTGGTCGGGCACGATCACGAGCGCGGTCTGCCCGTCGTCGAGCAGGCGCACCTCCTTGACCTTGGCCGGGGACAGGGCGTTGGCGACGAAATCGGCCTTGTCTTCGGTCCACTTGATGATGTCGATCTTCTCGCCGCGCAGCTCGTTCATCACCATGCGCACGCGCGAACCCTTGGAGCCCACACAGGCTCCGACCGGGTCGACGTTGGGATCGTTGCTGGCGACCGCGATCTTGGTGCGATGCCCGGCCTCGCGCGCCACCTCTTTGATCTCGACCACGCCGTCGAGGATCTCGGGCACCTCGAGCTCGAACAGGCGACGGATCAGGTTGGGGTGGGTGCGGCTGACCCGGATCTGGGGGCCGCGTGCCGAGCGGCTGACGTCGTAGATGTAGGCCTTGAGGCGGGCACCGTGCTCGTAACGCTCGTGGGGGATCTGCTCCTGCGGCGGCATCAGGGCCTCGGTCTTGCCGAGGTCGAGGATCGTGTAGCGGTGATCGTGCTGCTGCACGATGCCGGTGACTATGTCGCCCTCGCGCCCGGCGTACTCGCCGAAGGTTATGTCCCGCTCGGCCTCCCGCAGCCGCTGCAGGATCACCTGCTTGGCGGTCTGCGCGGCGATGCGGCCGAAGTCGGCCGGGGTGTCCTCCCACTCCTTGAGCACCGTGACCTCGTCGGTCTCGGGGTCGATCTCGACCTCCTGCGCGTAGACGGTCACCTCGCCGCTATCGCGGTCGATCACCGCCCGTGCGGCCCGGGTCTCGTCGGCGTTGGTGACGCGCAGGTAGGCCGAGGCGAGAGCGCGCTCGATCGCTTCGACCGCGGTGTCGAAGCTGATGCCCCGCTCCCGCTCGAGGTCACGCAGCGATTCCAGGGGGATCTTCATGTCGTCACTTCCATTCGAAGACGGTCCTCGCCGATCTGATCTGCTCGTAGCGCAGGGTCACCGGCCCCCGCTCGGTGTGCAGCGTCACGTCGTCGTCGCCGGCCGCGGCGATCACACCGTCGATCCGGCGGCTCCCGCCGGCGACGACCTCGTGTGTCTTGACGGTCACGGTCCTGCCCAGCGAGCGGCGGTAGTGCTCGGGCCTCCGCAGGGCGCGCTCGAGGCCGGGGGTGGAGACCTCGAGCGTGTAGCGCCCGGGGATCGGGTCGCGCAGGTCCAGACCCCGGGACAGCTCCTCGGACACCTCCGCCACGGTGTCGAGATCGAGCCCGCCGTCGGCGTCCACGTACACCCTCACGACCTGGTTGCCCGGGCGTCCGGTGACCTCGACGTCCCACAGCACCAGTGAGCGGTGGGAGGCGATCGAGCCGGCGAGGTCGCGGACCTCATCGACAGCGCTCATCTCCACCTCCCGTTGCGCGCCGCTGGTTCGCACCGGCCCCCTCACGAATGAAGCCCCTCCGGCGAGGGGCCTCCGCGTGCGGCGAACCGTTGCGTCTCGGTGACTCTCCCCTGCACGAGGCAGGAATATCGAGGTTATCACAGCCGGCGAGACGGCCCCCATGACCCGGCCGCGCGCCGCGACCGCTAGGCTGGCGCCGGTCCCGGCGGACCGAACACGGCAGCGATCACCGGAGGCATCGACATGGCCAAGCGAGCACGCAAGCGCCGGGCGAGGGCCCGGCGGCACAAGGCGAACCACGGACGCAAGCCGAACGCCGGGCGGCGCTGAAACGCCGGGTCCCGGCCCGGCGGCTCAGCCCTTCGGCGGCCCCATCGAGATCTGCAGGGGGGCCCGGCGCGCCGCCCCCTTGCGCACGGTGACCCCGCCGCCGTTGCCGTCGTCGCCGCCGGCGGCCCGGATCTCCTGGGCCAGGCGGGT
>CADDZG010000304.1 GCA_902812355.1 Actinomycetota bacterium
GGGACCGGGGCGACCGTGGGGAAGTGGGCCGGGCGCGAGCACCGCGTGCCGGGCGGGATCGGGCTCGCACGGGCGTCGCGCTCGGGCATCACCGTGCGTGCCCTGTCCGTCGTCAACGCGGTGGGAGACGTGCTCGCACCCGACGGAACCGTGCTCGCCGGGACGCGCGCCCCGAAGCCGGATTTCGCGAGAGACGTCCTGCACGGCGAGCTCACCAACACCGTGCTCACCGTCGTGGTCGCCGAAGCGGCGCTGGACAAGCGGCAGGTGCGGTGGCTGGCGGCCCGGGGCACCGACGGCGTCACCCGGTCGGTGCGGCCGGCGCACACGCTGTTCGACGGCGACGTGACCTTCGCCGTGGCCCTCCCACCGGCACCCGGGGCAGCGGAGCCGGATCTCAGCATCCTCGGATACCTCGCCGCCGAAGCGGTCGCCGGCGCGGTGCGCGACGCGGTGCGCGCGCGGCCCTGAGGTCCGCCCTCGTCAGGAGATCTGCAGCACGACCTTGCCGAAACGCTCGGCGGCATCGAGGTAGGCGAGCGCCTCGGGCCCTTCATCGAGCTTGAAGGTGCGATCGATCAGGGGACGCAGGCCGAGCCCCCCGACCATGCGCAGCATGTCGGCCACGTCGCGGTCCGAGCCCATCGTCGAGCCGATGACCTCGAGCTGGTTCCAGAACAGGCGGCGCACGTCCACGGTGGCCTGAGGCCCGGCGGTTGCTCCGGCGATCACCACCCGGCCCCCCTTGCGCAGCACGCGCAGCGCCGTCTCCAGCGACGGCCCTCCGGCGGAGTCCACGAGCAGGTCGACCCCACGCTTGGCGGTGAGGTTGCGCAGCTTGCGGGCGTGGTCGGCCTCGGTGTAATCGAGCGCGTCGTCGGCACCGAGCTCGAGGGCTCGCCGCAGCTTGTTCTCGCTCGAGGAGGTGACGATCACCCGTCCCGCCACCGGGCGGGCGAGCTGGAACAGGGCCTGGGCGAGCCCGCCTCCGATCCCGGTTATGCACACCCACTCGCCGGGGCGCAGCCGCCCGCGGGTGAACAGCATCCGATAGGCGGTGAGGAAGGTGAGCCCGAGCGCGGCCGCCTCGTCTGGCGAGAGGTGCTCGGGGTAGGGATAGACGTTGCGCGCGGGGACGGCGATCAGCTCGGCGAAGGTGCCGGGGTCGTGCTCACCGAGGATCCTGAAGGACACGCACAGCGACTGCTCGCCGGCGCGGCAGAACTCGCACCCGCCACAGGACAGACCGCCGTTGATCATCACCCGGGCGCCGGGGCGCAGCCCCGTGGGCACGTCCTCGCCCACCGCGACGATCTCGCCGGCGCCATCGGCGCCGAGCACGTGCGGGAAGTGGTGCTCGATGCCGAGCGACCCCGACAGCGTCCACAGGTCGAGGTGGTTGAGGGCGGCGGCCTCCACCCGCACCACCACCTCGCCGCGACCGGGCTGTGGATCCGGCAAGGTCACGACCCGGGCCACCTCGGGCCCGCCGTACTCGGAGATCGCCAGCGCTCGCACGTTCCTGCCTCCTTTCGACGATCGCTCACGCGATGAAGCGTTCCCGCTCGGTAAGCGCCTCCACCCGCCGCCCCACCCTCGCGCCGCCGGCGGCCGGTACGGGTCTCCGGCGAGTGCGGGCTGCGGGAGTACGGGTCTCCGGCGAGTGCGGGCTGCGGGAGTACGGGTCTCCGGCGAGTGCGGGCTGCGGGAGTACGGGTCTCCGCTCGGGTGGCACCTCCAGCGGGTGTGGCGCCGAGGCCCCGCGGCGCAGGTAACGCGCGGGAAAGTCCCGGGGCCGGTGCCGGAATCGGTTCCGGCCGGGATCGCCGTCACAGCCCCCGCCTAGGCTTCGGAGCGTCGCGCTCCCGGGGGCCGGACGGAGGTGTTCCTCGTGTCACGGCGCGCAACGCATCCCGCGCCCCGCCCACGCGCTCCCCGCTGCCACACGTGCGGCCGCAGGATCCACAGGCCCTCGGGCTGGAGCGCGGGGGCGGCGACCCGCCGCCACTACTGGCGCCACCACGGCGACGTGATGCGGGGCC
>CADDZG010000305.1 GCA_902812355.1 Actinomycetota bacterium
GGCGCGCACACCAGGCGTAGGGGGCCGCCATCGTCGGGGGGGGCCCGCTGGGCTGGGCGCGCCTGCAGCCGATGGAGGTTGCAAGCGCTGGGTGCGGCCGGGCCGGCCGCCGATTCAGGCCCCCGACCGCTCCCGGTCTAGAGAGGCCACGAGGTTGCGAACGCGCAGCTCGATCAGGTCGCGGATCTCGGCGACTCGATCGGAAGACAGGCCGCGGGGATCGGGCAGGTCCCAGTCCTCCAACGGCACGGTGAGGGCCGGGCATGTCTCCTGCACCGAGCAGCCCATCCCGACCACCCGCACCGCCTGCTCTGCAAGCTCACGAGTCAGAGCGCGGCCGGGCTCCTCGGGGATGCCGATCCCGACCTCCGCCATCGCGGCGACGACCTCCGGGTAGGGACGGGGTGCCGGGTCGGTGCCGGCCGAAAGGCCGCGATAGCGGTCTCCCGCGAGGTGGTTCAGCCACGCCTCCGCCATGCGTGACCGGCCGGCGTTGTGCACGCACACGAACAGGACGACCGGGAGCTGCTTGCCCTGGCTGCTGGCACGCTCGAACGTGACCGGGGCCCTCTGGGTCCTCATCCTTCGATACATCGCCGAGTCCCACGCTACCGGTTGCCCGAGGCAGCACCCGCGCGTCGCACCGTGCGCTGCGATCGCTGCTCGGGCCGCCCTGCGACCGCCGGTTGGGGCCACCGCGCGATCGCCGGTTGAGTCGCCCTGCGATCGCCGGTTGAGTCGCCCTGCGATCACCGGTTGAGTCGCCCTCGATCGCCGGTTGAGGCCGCGCTCTGCCCCCGACCAGTCCCCCCGGCCGGTGCCGGGCACCTCGCCGGTCCATGGGGCTCCCATCGTTACGGGCCAGGCACGTTCCTCTTCGGCCGGCGGCGACTCCTCACCGCTCCTTCCCTCGGCCAGAAGGGTGCGCGTGCCCCCCGGCGAAAAGTGCTCGTGTCGCTGGGCCGGGAGGGGGCCTCTTATCCCTCGGCGAGGAGGCGCTCGCCGAGGCACGGCCGCGCCCTCGCTCGGCGGCGAGTTTCTCCAATCGGCACCGCGCTCGCACAGGCCTCGTGCCCGGGGGGCCGGTCGACGCTCGCTCCCACCCCAACCGAGAGCAGCAGCGCAGCGGGCGACCTCCGGCAGGCGGACCGCGAGCGGCGGCCGCTGCGATCAGCGCCGGGAGAAGGAGAGCCGGAAGATCAGCGTGCCCCGGGGAGCCACCGACACCGCCCCGAGGCTTGGGGGCGCGATCCCGAAGCGCTTCAGGACCAGGGGCACCTCGCCGCGGGCGGTGATGTCGCCGGGCTCCCGTCGGATCCGGGCACGGATCGTGACGAGACGCGTGCGGCCGTGCAGGGTGAGATGGCCACGGAGCGCGATCGTCCCCGCCCGGCGCGGCAGCCGCACCCCGGGCGTCGAGCGGAAGCGAGCGGTGGGGAACCGCTGTGTCTCTAGCGCCCGGCCGCGCAGGAACGCGTCCCGTCCGGGTTCGTCGCCGTGCAGGCGCGTGAGGTCGGCAACCACCACCACGCGGGCCCCGCCCCCGTGGATCGTGAGGTATCCGTGCACCGCGCCGGTCGATCCGCGCGCTTCGCCGCCCGTGAGACCGGCCAGCGGCCCGTGCTCCGCGATCCGGTAACCAACCTGCGAGCCCGGATCGAGCCTCCATGCGCGGGCAGGGATCGCGAGGTGCACGCGTTGCGAGCTCCCCGCAGCTCCGGCCGGCCGGCCCTGACCGCGTCCGAAGCCCGCGAAGACGAAGATGGCGACGAGGAAGGTGCCCAGGGCCCACACGGCTGCAGCGATCGCCACAGCCCACAACGGAAACGGTCCTATCCGGGTAGCGCGGTGCTCCAACGGTTCCGTGCTGCCGACCTCCGGAGCGCAAGGGTCGCGCCGATCGCAGCGATCGGGCCCGTATCACCCTGCCACAGAGCGGCGCCCGGAGGTTCGCCGAGTCCTGAGAGGGCCGCGCATCCGGCTGGGTTACAAGGGGCCCGGGACTTGCTTACAGGGGACGCCGGGGCCCGTGGGGGC
>CADDZG010000306.1 GCA_902812355.1 Actinomycetota bacterium
CCCCCGCCTGGCGCAACACGTCGCGGCCGCGCGCCGCTCCGGTCCCGCCGGGGTCGCGGGTCACCACGTGCATCAGCGACGCTTCGGCCCCCAGCGCCGCGGCGAGGCGCAGGCCGACCTCTTCCCCGGCCCGTGCCGGTTCGTCGCCGGACACCGGGATCAGGATGCGGTGGAAGGCGAAGGAACCGAGATCCGCGGTCCCTGCGGCGCGGCGCACGACCAGGACCGGCAGCGCGCTTTGGCGCAGCAGCTCGTCGGCCACCGGTGACAGCAGGGCGCCGTGGCGGCCGGCCACGCCGAGCCCGATGATGCCGTAGCCGAGACGGGCTTCCGACAGCACCTCACCGAGGACGTCGGGGGACCCGACCTGGCGGCGCTCCACCTCGCGGCCGTGGAACATGTCGGCGACCGCGTCCAGGGAAGCCGGCGGGACGTCGTCGGAGCGGATCGTGAGCAGCGTCACGGGCTCCTCGCGCGGCCACACGAGGTCGAGCATGAAAGCCGCGCTGAGGGAGTTCGCGCTGCCGCGCGTGGGCAACAGGATGCGCCCCCCGCGGATCACCACGGCGCGTTGCAGGCGTGCTTCGTGCTGAAGCCGGCTGCGTTCCTCCGGGGTGCCCTCCCAGCCCCGCATCACCCTGCGCAGCAGCGGCGGAGCGAGGGCCGAGGTGACGATCGACATGAGGATCACGACCGTGAACGCGGTCATCCCGAAGAGACCGGTGGACAGCCCGACCGTGGCCACGATCACCTGCAGGGCGCCGCGGCCGTTGAGTCCTATCGCCAGCGCCAGGCCTTGCCGGCGCGGCTGTCCGGCGAGGCGGGAGCCGAGGTATACGCCTGCGGCCTTGGATGCCAGGGCGAGGGCGGTCAAGGCGACGAACGAGACCAGCACGGCGGGGCGCGCCAGCAGCCCGACGTCCACCCGCAACCCGGCGGCGGCGAAGTAGATCGGGGCGAAGACGGCGTCGCTCATGCCCTCGAGGCGGCGGAAGGTGCCCTCCTGCAGGAAGCGCGAGCGGCCGACGAGGGCCCCGGCGATGAAGGCACCGAGCGAGCCTTCGACCCCGATCGCTTGGGTCAGCGCCGACAGCGCCAGCGCGATGGCGACCACGCCGCCAAGCGACCCCCACGCGAACGGCGCCTCGGCCTCCGGGTCACGGCTGCGCAGCCTGCGCAGCACGCCGTCTACCGCGCGCTGACCTCCGGCGAGCACGGCCGCCAGGAAGGCGCCGAGACCGGCGAGCGTCACGGCCAGCGGCCGGCTCCCGGCCCCCGCCAGCGCCGCAACCACCGCGACCGCGAGGAAACCGAAGAAATCGTTGACGGTGCCGGCGGCGAACGCGAGCTGCCCGAGGTCGCGCCTCGTGTAGCCCATGTCGGTGACGATCTTGGCGATGATCGGCAGCGACGAGATCGTGACCGCCAGGGCCACCAGCAGAGCGAACAGCGCATGGTTACCGCCGTGCGAGAGGGACCGTGGCAGCAGCCAGGCGGCCGCGTAGCCGGCCGTGACCGGGACCACGATCCCGGCGATCGACACGCTGATCGCGGGACGCCCGAGCCTGCGGATCAGCGGGATGTCGGTCTCGATCCCGATCACGATCAGCAAGATCGCAAGCGAGAAGTTGATCAGCCCGTCGAGGATCCCCGACTGCACGGGATCGTGCGCCGGCAGGAAGGCGTCGAACCCGCCCGGCCAGAGGCGGCCGAACACGCTGGGGCCGAGGAGCAGGCCGGCGAGGAGGTGGCCGACCACCGGCGGCTGCCCGTAGCGCTGGACCAGCGCGCCTACGAGCCGTGCCGCGAGCAACAGCGCGGCGAGCTGGATCCACATCACGGCCAGCTCGCTGCCACCTAGCGGTATGAGGCGGTCGGCGGCCGCCACGGCGGCCGCGGCCGGAGCCAGGACCTCGTGCATGGGACTCCTGCGGCGATCGGGGGCGGGGCCGGTGGCGGCCCACGGCAGGTCTTACCCGCGGGGGTGGCAGGCTACAGCAGCGCGCCGCGCGGTCACTCCCGGGGCTCGC
>CADDZG010000307.1 GCA_902812355.1 Actinomycetota bacterium
ACCCGAGGTAACGATCGGCGTTGCTGCGGACGACGTCGCGCACGGACACGGCTCACCCCCTGGGCTCGTAGGCTCGCTTGGAGCGGGAGACGGGAATCGAACCCGCATGACCAGCTTGGAAGGCTGGAGGTATCAACGCTCTGACGTGGGCAAACGGGCCACGGAGGCCGCCCCAGGCCGCGAGGAGGCCGCGAGCGAGTCGCGCAGGACCTCGTCGAGGCCGTCGGCGATCGCCTCGTCGAGGCTGGGGAACAGGCCGCCGTAGACATCCATGGTCACCGTAATGGACGCGTGGCCCAGGCGGTCCCGAATCGCCAGCGGGTGCGCCCCCTGGGCGATGGCGAGCGCCGCGGCCGTGTGCCGGAGCTCGTGGAAGGTGAGCCCGGGCACGTCGATGCCCGACTCCCGCACGGCCCGGGTCCACACCTTGCGGAAGTTGCTGCGGTGCAGGGGCCGGCCGCTGGGCGTGGGGAACACGAGCCCCGAGCTCCGCACCGGCTCGGTCCCCAGGTGCTCGCCGAGCATGGTGGCGATGGTGGCGGGCATCGTCACGGTGCGCCGACCGGCGCGTGTCTTGGGCGGCCCCCAGGACAGCCGTCCGCCGACCTCGACCAGCTGCTCGACCACCGCTATCCGCCGCCGAAGCACGTCGACGTTGCCTACCCGCAGCCCGGCGAGCTCGCCCCAGCGCAGCCCGACGTAGGCGGCCGTGAGCACGAGCGGGCGGTAGTGCGGGGGCCGGACCGCATCGGCCAGCGCCGCGATGTGTTCTGGGGCGAGGAAGCGCATCTCGCGCGCCCTCTCGGTAGGCAGCGTCACCCGGGCCGCCGGGTTGCGCCCGATGCGGCCCTCGGCTACCGCGGCCTCGAGGATCGTGCGCAGGACGATGACCCGCCGACGCACGGCGCTAGCGCTTGCCCCCGCCTCGAGGCCCTCGGCGACCATCGCCTGCACGTCCGAGGTTGCGATGTCGGTGAGCCGGTAGGCCCGGAAGCGCGGCAGCAGGTGGTTGCGCAGGACCCCGACGTTGAGCGCCCGGGTCGTCGGCCGCAGGTTGCTGAGGCCGGCCTCCCAACGCTCCGCCCACGTCTCGAAGGCCAGGCGGCCGGCGGCCGGGTCTAGCCATGCGCCCCGCGCGACGTCGGCGGCCTGGGTGGCGAGCCACCGCTCCGCGTCGATGCGGCGCTCGAACGTCCTGGACCGCTCGCGGCCGTCGGGGGCCCGGTAGCGGGCGCGGTAGCGGCGGTCGCCGCGCTTGTCGATGCCGCCCCGGCTCATGCTGGGACCTACCCGGCCCGGCGCTCGGCGGGGGCCGGCCTCAGGTAGCCGCGCTCGCGCGCCATACGGATCCAGCGGCTCGCAGTGGACCGGGGGCGCTCGAAGTAGTCCACGACGGCCTGGGTGGGGTTGTCGTGCGCCGCGTAGGCCAGGCGGTAGATCAGTGCGACCCGCTCGAGGGTGTCGTCGTCCGGAGCGGCGCCACGCCACCGTTCGACCTGGTGGGCGGTGACCGCGAGAGGACTCTGACGGGGGCCCAGCGTGAGCTTGCCGCCTTCGACCTTGGCGCGATGCGGGGCCGCCAGCGTGGCCTTGGTGACGAGATCCTTTACGGGCACGGCCCGGAGCGTGTCGCTGGTGACGGTGCCGTCTTTTGCCTCGACCGTCAGCGTCTTGACACGGTAGCGCCCCGCCTCGAGCAGCAGGTCGAGCCACACGACGTGGGGTAGCGCGTCGTCTTCGAAACGTGCGACGACACGCCGGGGCAAGACATACTCCCCGAAGCGCTCGGGCTCCGCTTTGTCATGCCACCACTGCAGCCCGGGCGGATCGCCGTAGCCACGCGACAGGCGCACCTTCCAGGGCGCTACCTGGGCCTCCACTCAGAAACCCTCCCTTGTCTGGCACAGATACGCAGATGTGCACCACCATGCGCTAGAGTGCGGAACATCGCCGTCAGAGTAGTGCCATCGGCAGGAGGTGTCAATGCGAAACGACGACAAGGAATGGCC